>JBAYRG010000046.1:0-14070 GCA_041676805.1 Proteiniphilum sp. | reverse complement strand
GGATCATGTCTCCTCATCCATGCTGCGAAGTTTCGATAAGAGCTTTGTATGTCATGGAATAAGTCAAAGCCATTACCTATTATATATAGTACATTATCGGGCATAACACAATGGCGTTTTTATTTCTCAAATGAGGGGTAATTACATATCTTTTAATCCTGCCACTCATCCAATCTTTCAGGAGCCTATAAACTCATTTAAACGGGTATTAGCATTATTATATCTAACTCTATAAGAATCTATGGAGTTCATGTAATATAAATCAAGTATTTTAAGAACAAAAAAACGTTCGCTAATGTTATAAATATCCAAAGTTGTTGCCATCTCAAAATAATTATATACCTTTGCATTGGTATAATTAGCATTATCTCCTTTATAAGGATCATGATATAGAAGGGAGTCAAACATATTAGATTTGTATAATACGAAACTTTAAGTTTCACATCTTTAATATAAGTACTCCCTACAGTACAACGGGGTTGCCTGATAACTTCAGGCAGCCTCTTTTATTTTTCAAAGATAAAAAAATACTATTGATTTACAATATTGTCTCCTGAAAAGTTGTCTTTTACTCTTATGAGTCGATGGAGTTTTAGGAGTATCTTCGTACCAGTTACTGGAAGCAGTTTCTATCCCTTTTTCATCGATGTCCTTCTGCATTATCGTTCACGAGATTCAGCCAGGGAGTTATACCCAAGTTTTAGAATATCATTATCAGAGTCATTAGTAGATGCATTTGTACCGGTACTGTTATTTCCTACCTATTTCACTCAATGTTTCTTGTAGCAATTCGATTCTGTCGTACAAATCAAGTCCATCATGAGTTTGGGGGACAATATAGTTTCCGTCAGCGTCAATTATTCCTTTTTCCTCCAATTCAACTAATAGCCTATTTTCTGTTCGGCTTGTCATCCCATTTTTGAATAAAAATCCGTTCGGTTGGGAATTAATTGAAACTCTCTTACGGTTAAAGGAGAAAACAAGATCTGCTCCATAATTTTCCAACGTAAGATGTTTTATTTCCTCAGAATTAGCCAGTACTTTCAAGAAGGGATCCCAATGCTGCCCATTGAATTGCCTTTCTTTCATCTCCCAAATACAATAATCACTTTCCGAATCGAAAAAATAATAACCTTGATTGCAATTCTCCCGGAATGAAGGGTACTTTATAAAATAATACTTCCAATCTTTAGGATTAGAAGAGTAGAAGTCGAGTGTTTCTTGAATTTTCTGTAAAATTGACATTGAATTATCGATTATAAAAGAGTCTAGGCACTCCAATAACACCGTCTGTGTTTTTTCGTAAAAATGAGATTTGTTATACCCGGGTGTAGTAAGAAAATCTCTAATAATACGAGGTTTATCCGACATCAGGTTTGTCATTGATCTATCATCTTGAGAATAGTCTCCAAAACACAATAAAAGATTACTTTTGGTATTGAAATCGGAAATAATTTCATCTTCATCAAAAATTTCCAGGAACTTCTCTGCTCTATCTTTAAAACGGATGTCTAAAGGAAATAAAGAAATACTCCCTCTTAATATATCACTATCTTCGAGCTGGCAAAGAGCCTCCTCCTCTTCAGGTAATCGGCTGATAAAATCATTTTTTGATTTTTCCTCATCAATCTGATCGGTTTTAAACGAATTAAAAACGCCCAAATCATTATTTACAATAAAATATTCTACTTCTTCAAAACTCTTCCCCAGAATAGATTCACGTAATTCATTTTCCGAATTGACCACTAAATTTCTCAGGGTTCGAATTTGATCGTTAAAGTGAGGGCTTGGCTTTTTCCAGTGTGAGAAACAAGCCACCAGCAATATCTGCTCAGGAAAAGTAAGCCCCCTGAAGTCTGCAAAATGAAGCAAGCAACGTTTTAAAAGATTAGTTTCTTTATGTTGGTAAAATAGCCTTGTCTTATTTGTTCCAAATTCATCTTTTTCAAAATAGAACAGGTCATTCCAAAATGAAGGATCTTCATCTTGCTGAATACAGATTGCATCCAATGTATCAAACAGGAAGTTCTGGTTATCGGTGTCTTTATAGATTATTTTGAGAAGATCAGCAGATTCAATGGTATTGCTGTAACGAAGTCCGTTTTGATCCTTCAAATCTTTCTTGAATGAGATAACCGAAGTAATAAAATTAAAAAGATTAAGAAAAGAACCATCAACCGTAAAAGCTGTATCGTCCTCCTCAATCAACGAGCCAGACTCTATCACGAGATGCCAGACAGCATCTATCCAATCTCCGTCCACCGATTTCTCAAAACGCTTTCTTTGATTTGGCTCTAAGATTATTTCTGCGAATCCTGCTTTAAAATACTCAAATTCCGTCAAAGGCTTTCCACGGGAATTCATTTTTATGTACAAGTCGTCAGTTAGCCCAACTTTATCCATATCTAACTTATAAAAGAAGAAAGGGGAATTTCTAATAATATTCCAAACAGAATCTATATCCAATACCTTACATTTCTCCTCTATATCATTGAGAACAACCAGCATGGCTTGTATACTCGGATCATAGTCCCATGTTTCAAAATACCAGGGTTGATTTTTTATTTCCTCATGGATACACTTATGAGAGAATTCCGGCTTGAATTGAATCAGATTCCTGCAGAATTCAGTCGTGCTATGTCTGGTTTCATAGATAAAATGAGTAAGAAAAGAGACTTCATCATCGAGAACATTCTCTTTCACAGAAACAAACCAATACAAAAGCCAAAGTGTTGTGAGGCGCTGCTGACCATCTATCGGCACGAACGTGAGTGGACCGCCATTATTTTGCTCGTTAAATCCGTAAATGAAGTCCAATTCAATCTCTGCATTCGGATCCTGATTCTTTCGCCCGATAAAGTCGAACAAAACATCCAGAAAATCTTTTCTGATCTTGTTCACTTTACTATCTGTTCTCCCTTGTGCGTAATCTCGTTGGATGATAGGAATTTCCACCTTATTACTCAGAATATCAATATAATTAGTCCTCATATACTTCAATATTTTCAGGTTTGTAAAATTCCACACATTTACTGATTTCACTCAAATAATTGCCGCGTTCTTCATTTGTCCATACAGAATAGTGTTGACCATTGCCGGAAGCATAATATTTCAGAAAAACCCGTTTCGTTGCCAAAGGAATAAAAACCCCCTCTTTATCCAACTCTATGATTTTTGTACGTTTAACTTCAAATACAGAATTACTTAGTGAGATATTTTCCGTGAGTCCGAGTAGCGTCAGATTTTGAATATTGTGTAGATAGTCATTTTCATTGGTATCATCAGACGGGATAAGATTCAGGATTCTTTTACTCATCGATTTAAAATCCACGTATTGATACGTTTTTGGGTCTATATTATTTACTTCCGAAATAATCTTTTTCGCTTTATCTTTATCGTCAGTCACATTTAACAAAATATTGATATGCGAATGGAGCCAATTAAACCATTCTTCCTTCTTATTTTCATTGATTCCCTCAATATTTTGTGCATGAATATGCTCCAAACTTTTTGAGATATTTTTATACATTTCAAACGGGAAAAATTCATTGTTATTTTTATTGGTTCTCGTTAGTTCTATATTGGTTAAGAGTAAAACCCTGATGATTTTGTCATGGTCACTTCTTTTGTCATAAGTCAATTCCTCCCAATTATCATCAATACTGTCAGCAATAAATTGATCTATCTCTTTTTCAAAATCCTGTTTGTTATTCTTTTTCTTACTTCGTATCAAATCCCTGATAGGAGTACCTGTGGCAATAAGATAACCAATTTTGTGATAAAAATTTTTATTTGAATACCAATAAGTCAGAGAGCGGTACATCTCTTCTACTTCAATCCATTTTCTCCAAAGTGATTCGGCGGTCTCTTTTTCATCAAAGAAATGAATAAAACTGAATAATGGATCTTTCTCATTTTGCTTTTTCCCGGAGATTATATCAAATAGGTATTCAATCTTATTACTGAATTTATCCATCTTCTCGTTTGAAATAAAAGCCCAGAATTTAGGATTATTAAGCTGACTCTCTATTTCATCCCATATTTGTACCAATTGCGTCCTACGTCTAATTTTGTCATCGTCGGACATTCCTTTGAAACTGTCTGAATTTACAAATTTGGCCTTGATTAGTTCAGCGCTTGTCAGTGGAATTTTACCTCGATTCAATCGGGTAAACAATCCTTCACTTTTTTGTTCCGGATCTTTTATCTCATACCAAATCACCTGTACACTCCACTCGGGAAGTTTTTTCTCATCTTTATCACTGGGAAGGATAATACTCAGCATTTTCTCACTCACCTGCCTCCGAGTTCCTTTATTCCCGTCTTCAAACCATTCTTTGATACACTTATATGCCTCGCTCATGTAATAAAGGTCCGGTTTGGATTTGTCTGTTTCATCTGTTTCTAAAAACTGTTTTGATTCAAGCCTGGTCTTATAATAAATGGAATATAGGTTGTGGAGATATCCTTCCGATTTTAAGTCGCTATGGAGATGTTCCAACATCAAGTATGTAATAATACGATGAAGGGTAGTCAAGCGTTGCTGGCCATCAATAAGTTCATATCCGTGTATGGTGTTTCCATCCATATCTTGCCAATCCGTTTCTCTTACCACCACCGGTTGTAAACAGTAAAATGTATTGCTATTATCAGGTTCCCGACGATACTCCCAAATATCATCGAGCAATTGCAATACATTGCTCTTTGTCCATCTATAGCCTCTCTGATATTCCGGAATATAAAAGTTCATTCCTAAGAGTTCAGTGATACTCAGCGTCTTTATTTGATTTTCCATTATTATAATTAATTTATGTTGCAAGGCAAATAAGAATAATCATTCGCATGTTTCATTTTAGAAATATTTTTTTTCCCATTTCTTTCTCTCCTCCTTTTTTTCAGCTCCCATATATTCATAATAGATATGGGGGTACTTATCTTCAAAATTCAAATTTTTAAAATTCTCTTTGCATGATTCAGGAATATTTTTCAATAGATTATATTTGGTGATTAACTTCTCATTGTCTTTTTCTTTCGACATCTCCCAAACCATTCCTAAGGTAGATAATGAATTCAGAAATAACAAATATTGCTCATTGACGTTTAAACAAACCCGTAACGATTTAATATATTCATATTTATCGTTATAACTGAGCCATAGAGAATTTTGTCTATCAATAAATGTGACTGTCTGGTACAATTGTCGAAAGTAGATTCCCAAATCATTGGCATAGCCCATTAATGAGATATTATTGGTTGAAAAATATAATTTTACACATTCAACATCTTCACTATCAATCAATTTTTCATTTTCTTTTTTCAATAAAGTGTTTATAGTTTTTGAATTCAATTCTGTTCCATAGAAAAAAAAGAGATATGAGAGTTTGAATATATCTTCGTCTCTATAGCCCTTTCCGGTTAATTTCTGTAACAGGGTTACATAAATTTCTAAAAGCACGGCTATATATTTTCCAAAAACATCAATATCCGAAATTTGAATTCGGGCAACATTTTCTCTGTGACTTTTCAGCATTTCGTAAAACCGGGTCTTAATCGTTTCTTTCTTGAAGGTCATCCATGCAAAATAAACCGCTAAAGCAGCAAACAATGTTCCGAATATCCCCCCGACAAAATCGCCTAATGCGCCAAATCCATCAAAATCAATGGGCAATAAAAAGCTGAAAGATCTTTGATGTCCCCAAACAAACCATCCTAAAAGTCCGATAAGGATTAAATATATGCATATCGGTAATATTACCTTATCAGTTCTTTTCATGACTCCTTTTTATACAATGAATAAAATCTGACTAATTCCTTCAGACTATTTCTTAGTAGCAAGATAGAAATAAAACTGATTGTTCTTTTCGGTGTATCCTTTTCAAATTCGTCGATTAGTTGAATCATTTTCCGGATAAATGGGTATTCATACGAGGCAGGCGTTTGCATCTCCCTTAAAACATATCTGTCTCCTAAAATTATTCGAAAAGAATTGATCTCTTTTGCATTTTGCTTCAGCAGTGTATCAAATATAGCTTGCGCATCTTCTTCCATCAATGTAAGTTCCCACCTTTTATCAACTAACATTACAGATAGTTGTTTATAATTCATCCCATCATTCATTAATTGCAATAGAGGAACGATTGACAAATTTTCTTTTTTACTGTTAGCCTTATAATTAATCATCTGTGCAAAATCAAAAAGCTTTCTATATTTATCCCTTTGAATGCCTTCGGCGTCAGAACTCCATAAATTACCATATTTAAAATCTAAATTCGAATCGAATAACAATTTTCCGTCGGTAAATGATTTTTCTATTGCTTTTACAAATCGTACATATATCTCGTCATTGATATCAACCCCCTCAATATTGTACGACTCTAAAACTAATAGCTGGCTATAAGATTGTAAATAGGTCTCAAGTGAGAATTCACCTTTGTCTATTTCAGCCAATACATCCTCTATCTCTTTCAAGTAGCCCGTATCTGTAAAGTTAAATATATTTTTTATTTTTTCCAGAAATTGTTCCTCTAGCGTACCTTTCCTCTTTTCAAGGGATCTTATGATATTGCCCACTTCTTCCAGTAGTTCATCTTTACGGAGATTACCGTATCTGATGTATTCAGCAATGCTGAAAAAAGGTTCAAAAGAATCAGACTCATTATCAAAATATCTACTTTGGATTTTTTGTAAAAACGAACTTTTCTTTTCTTTTTCTTCATCTTGCTTTGTTCCTTTTAGCACTTCACTACTGTCATCTGAGAAATCAACCTCGAATCCCAATTCTTGAAAAGAGAGTATTCTCTGAGGAAAATTTATATCCAGCAATATTTCAAACGGAATTCCTTTCTTGTATTCTATTGAAAAAATAGCCACATAGTTGATTATTTGCTTTTTAATCAACTCTTGATACTCCAAGCTAACAGGATAGGGGGTCGATAACTCTTCAAGAATGGAGTTAATCGATTCAATTGCATATAAAAATGTTCGAATATTTCCACATTCCCCTTGTTCAAATCGACGTATCAACAAGTCTTTTTCATCTTGCGCAAATCCAGTAGATTTATCTTCCAAAATCTCGGTAAGGCAAGGATCCAAAGCAAATGTGTACCGGATGTATTTTTCGTTAATTATCGAATATCTTTTCCCCATATCTTGTTTTAACCGGTTTTCATCACCAAGAAATATCACTTTACACTTATAATGTTCTATGTATTGATTGATAAAACCGAGTGCTTCTTCAAGAAATAAGGGATTAATCCGTTCCAAATCATCAAAACAGAATATCACATTCCTGGGTATAGAAATGAGGGGTAATAAACTATTTTTATCAGCAGTATTTTTCAATACTTCAAGTTCTCTATCCATACGGGTCTTGGGGTATTCTACAGAGACGTTTATTCGGGAAAACATTAACTCTTTCAAAATATCGAGACTCTTTAGTCCCGAAAGGCTAATATATATAGGTCTCCACTTTTCACCTTTATCAAAGACTTTTATTTCCTTTAGTCTGGGAATTATCTTTTCTTTCAACAAATATGTCTTACCAATTCCCCATTCACCTGAAATAAGAATCGCATAATCAGTTTCTTTACTGAGGTAAGATCCGGTTATTTTTCCCAACAAGTCTTCCTTGCGCATTTCATTCTAAATTAATTGATGGACAATATTTTTTAAATTCTTATTTTTGATTAGTCCCTGTTTCTTCTGTCTGCTCTGTCAGGAATCAAGAAGACCGAACAGGGGATATTCATCATTCTTAATGAATATAAGGCTTTTGATAGACTTATACGAGAAAATATCGGTAAATTTATCGATCTATTATCCATGTTTTCCTTTGCCTTTTTAGTAATGATACCATAAATCACCCTTAATTTCTCACCATCTATTCTAAATTTGAAAATATCACCTAACCCTGAGTTAATTTCATCAAATATTTTGTCGCACAAAATGCCTTCCGTATTAGTGTCACTGGGTTATGCGGAAAATGCTTTGTATATTTTCACTTCCATAATTGTCATTTTAAATTTGCCGATATTGTCTTTTGCACCTTCACTTCTAACGGCCTGTATTTCAACTATATTTATGACACTTGTGGTGGAATCTGGTTGTTGTTATTGATTTTTAATTGGTTAATAAATTGGTCAATAGTCCCCTTGTTGTAATGTCTGATTGCATTGATTACAAGTAATACACTCCATGCAAAAGATGCGATACAGGAAACAATAAAAATTGCTTGCCATATTTGAGGGCTAAGTCCAAACTTTGTCTCCTCAAATTTTGCTGTTAGAATAGTGGTTAGAACTGATAAAAATATACCTAGTGGATTTACCCATTCAATTTTCCGCCTAATGATTTTATGATGGTCATTAAGAATTAACTTCACTTTGTCTGTGTTGGTGACAATAATCTCTTGGGTAAGATTTTTGTAAACCGTCATTTGACGTGTCAAGTCCTCGTCAAGATTGATATTAATATGTCCGTTACCGCTCATTTCTTGTCATTTTGATTTAAAAGTCCTAACACTCCCAAAGCGTGTTGGCTCGTGAAACCACAATTTTCGCATACAATAGCTATTGTCGGAATAGACGGACCGCCTAAAACAAGTCCGCCTTGAAAACCAGATTGCATTGGATTGCTAAAATAACCGTCTGCAATTATGAAATGGTTACCTCCACACATTGGGCAATGTGTCTTCACACCTTTCTCATTGAGTTTTTTAATAATTTTCTGTTTTTCGTTTTCAGAAAGTAGATTGTCCATATTGTTCAATTTAGTTTTGTACTGTTTGTCGTTTTATAATTTGCCACTAACGTCCAGCGCTTGACACGAGGCTATCAAGAAGCATTGCTTCAAGCTAATGATAATCCGTGAAGCAGCAAGACTCACCGAAAGCGAATCTCAACCACAGTCTGTCAAATTAGGCCATTTAAAGTTTTTTCTTTAATTTTTTTCGCCTCATTATTTAAGTTCGGGTATGTAAATGACTTATTAATATTATATCTAATGTCTATTTTTCGCTTTAAATACTCTACTAAATCTTTATGAATATTAAAACAATCAAAAGGTTGTAGAATTAAATTAGAACCTTCTCCATTTTGATTAAAAATTTCTTCAATCGTTTTTGAATGAAATGGGTTAAAGATAAAAAGCCCTTCTTGAGGAATTATATTATGGTTATATACAGAAGTTAAGGGTTTAGGAGTTCTAATCATTAATTGGGGAAGTCCTTTTTTATCACCAGCAGATACCCCTTTTCTCTCGAAGTCAGATATGTAAAATACATTATTTGAATTTGAATTCACATTTCCATTATCTTCTCCAAAATCTTTAAATGTGAGGATTTCAGGGTATTTATCGTCTGGAAGAAAATCTATAATATTCAAAAATTCTCGTTTGTAATGTCCCTTGTTTATACGATATATAGAAAAATAATTATCAATTTCCTCTTTTAAGTTTTCATTCTTGGTCAAACCATCTGTTGCGAAAAAAAATGCGACATTACTATTGTAAGTCCAATCTACAAGTGGCGTTGGAGCGCCATAATGTTGAAGTAAACTAAGTATCGGGAATTCTCTCTCTTTATCTGAATAATTATATAAATCAAAAACTTTTTTTATTAGGTTATTCTTTTTAGCATTAGAAACTAGGTCACTAATAAATTCTAAGTATGATTTATTCGCCCATTGAGACATTTCGTTACTAACCCAAACTCTTTGAGCTGAAGTTAAAAGTTTATACTTTGCTTCAATCATTCCACGATAAATCATAGCAGTTGCATCTTTCTCACTTTGAGATTCTTCCTCATCTACTACTTCTACAAACCATTTATCTAATTGAGATTTTTCATTGATAATAAAATTAGGATTATCCCCGTTTGCAAATAGTTTTTTTTTATCTTCTAGCGATTTATAAATAGGTAGATCTGCCATATAATTGAAGTCTTTATTGTGCCTAACAAGTTGGAAATCCGGCTCGATAAACCAAAGAGTGGCATTGTTTATTTTGATTAAGATTCCATCACTTTTTATTCCATCTTGGTAGCTTGCCATAAATGTCACAAAATACCCGCGATAACTCCTTTCTTAGTTTCACGGGACAATCAGAAAAGCCGTTATCGTGGGTCACATACCAGTACACATCTAAAGCGTCAATACCTTCGCCCTTCATTTGCTTTGGCCATGATTTATGCCTGGGCACCTTACCAAACTGATGACCATTTACAATCCTGTCTTTCATACCACCAAGCCCGGCACTACGAATAAACATGGAACCATCTTTCAAATGCCTCCCCGAACAACCAATATACACAAGCTCAATTTCACCCCTTGCTAATGCATAAACAAGCAATACCCCGCTTTTATCAGTCGGGGCGTTGCAAACCTCTTTTAAGCTATCATTCGGCTGTAGAAAGAAATGGCCATAATGGCTGTATTTACTTAGTTCATCAAACATATATATACTATCTACTTTACATTTGATGCCGACACTTTAATACCAGCATCTATTAAAATTATTCCACTCATTTTCTTTATCAATCAAGCCTCTTAAGGATAGAATTGACCTTTTGATATTCTTTTTTATCAAAGGAAAAGATCTATAAACAAGGGCACATCATTTATTAGTGTTGAAAGCCCCGTACTTTTCCAGTTTGTCCCGAGAGGCATTAAAATAATCCGAAAAATAAATTTTCATTTATAGTTTATGTTAAGATATTTATTTAATATTCTGCAAGTAGGACTTGTAGTAAACAATTATTTCCTTAGTTTTTTATTTAAATATTAAAAGAATTTTCTCTGGTATATCCCATTAGCAACGCTCTCAAACGTGGATGTCTATAAATTTGGTTGCAATTTAAGAATAATTTTGTTTAAAGATAAGTTTTTATGCTAAATGTTTCACTTTTATTTGCAGTCCTCAGTGATAGTAGCTATTGATAACTCATGCTCACCGGGCAATATCTTCAGGAACGTCAAACACCTTAGTGAATTATATGGCACTATTTCAGTACTTCACGCTGTCGGAGGTCCTGTATTTCTTAGCGATGTAACTACATATTGCTATTATAACTCTTCATTAGACATGTTTTTGATTACAATCAAAACATCACTCCAGCATATCCTCTTTGCTAAAGGGGATATAGGGGCCGTCCTTCACTTCGAAGAGCACGGTGTCAGGTTCTAAGACTTCTAGGGTGTGCCATTGCCCGGCGGGGAGATGAATGCCGTATTCCTTTTGTTTGGGGTCGATGATGGATTCGCCGGTCAGTTCTTTCTTGTCGTTATAGAACAACACCTTCATGCTCCCGCGGAGCACGATATATGTTTCGGCTGTATTCCGGTGCCGGTGGATTGGGAGGACTGTGCCCGGCTCCAGAGCGTTTAGGAGCCGTTGTGCTTTGGCGTCCAGGCTGTCGTGCAGGTTGAAATTCATCCGCAGGCGTTCGCTTGTTTTCGCCTTGGCAGTTACCTCATCTAATAACTGTTCGTTGATCAGCATAACAAATCTATTACTTACTCTATGAATTAAATTACGTTTTGGAAATGGAGTTATTTCATATAAAAGAAAAATAACTGTAACAATAGTACTACAGATTAGAAAGGCCTTTTAGGCAGGTCCTTGAACCATTTGTACATCAGTTGGCTATTAGGGGATACGATCACCCATGCCGTGAGGATAATCAATTTCATATCGGTCAAAAACGAGCGGCGTTGCTGATACCATTGCTCTAATCGGCCCTTGAAGGGATAAATCGTGTTTTTGTAGAAATCCCACACATCACCACCCTGTTCTTTCACCTGAGTAATCAGCTCTTCCTCATCACGAAATATAATAGACCCGATTCCCGTCAATCCCGGCTTCACATTATAGATGACCGTCCGGATATCCTCGGGATAAGCCTCGAAACTTTGCGGCATCACCGGACGCGGCCCGACCACCGACATATCGCCGGTCAGGATATTGATCAACTGCGGGAGTTCGTTGATTTTTGATTTTCTCAGGAATCCACCCATCGGTGTGATGCGCGGGTCTTTTCTCGTTGTGATAAATCCTCCGGGCATCTTGCTGCTACCTTTTAACATGGTGGCAAACTTGAAAATCTTAAACCGCCTATTTTTATACCCTACACGTTCCTGAAAATACCAAACCTCCCCTTCGCCCGTCAGCTTTAATCCGATAATTACCGGAATCAACAATGGTGAAAGAATAATTAACGCGGTCGCCGAACTTAAAATATCAAATATCCTCTTCGTAAATTCGTACATGATTTTTACATTTTCTGGTCCAAACTTTTTCCGGTTTCAATATGTTCGAAGTTGGGGATATAACTCATCAACAGGTTGACAATATCCGCCTTGTCATAATCTCCGGAATTCATCAACTGCTTCAATTCGTCCAGAGTACGGTTGACCTTAGATAACGGCTCTTTTTTCGCATTCTTCACCACCCCCAGCCCGCAGAATGAAGCCATATCCAACTCGTCATTCTCGGTATAGAATTCTTCATACAATTTTTCTCCCGACGTGTCGGAAGAAAAATAATAGACGGGATAAGGATCGTGTGGAGAGACGGTAGCCGCTTTCCGCTTGGCCTCCTCTTCCGACCCACATTGGCCAGTCTGCCGTCCCATCGCTTTAAAGAAATCTTCGGTAATATCCCTGAAATAGGTCATTTCAGCCTCGTCCAGTTTCGGGAACAGGATATCTCCGCTTTCTCCGAGCATGCAAGCCAGCATACAGATCTGACCGCTCTCTTCCGGCGAAACAAAAAAGCGTTTCACATCCGAAGGGCACGACAAGGGTTGCTTTTTCATCAGCCGCTCCATGTATCCCGCAAGCAATGACCCGTTGGAGAAAGCCACATTGGCAAAGCGTGCCGTAGCGATATGTAACCGGTCGCTATAGGCCATGATCACCTCCTCCATCAATTTCTTGGAAGCCCCCATCACGTTCACCGGATTGGCCGCCTTGTCGGTCGAGACACAGAAAAAACGCTCCGGCTTATGCTCCAACAACAAGTCTAAAAATGCTTTCGCCTTGAAGACGTTATTCTCTATCATCGCTTCAATGGAGTACTTGTCCTTCTCCGAGCGTACATGCTTATGCGCGGCGAAATTGGCGACAATCTCGAAAGGCCCCTCGTTCACGAACATCTTTTCAAACACCTCATCGCCGAACGACATCGGGTAAGTCTTGTAATCATCGGGGATATACTGGTCCGGTTTGCTGCGCAGATAGCGAGTGAGTTCGGTCAATCCGTTCTCATTGGTATCCACCACATAGAGCCGTTTGGGCCTGAATTGCAGCACCGCTTCGATATACGACGACCCGATGGTGCCCGCTCCGCCGATCACCAGTACCGACTTGCCATCAATCCTCTCCGACAGCAACGCCCTGTTATTCTCGATATCTTTCAAGAAAAGGCTTTCCGGCCTTTTCGTAATATACTCCTTTATAAATTCCGGTATGTCAATATAGATCATCTTAGCTGTTATAAAAATATTTGATTTGTTTCACCACCTCTTCCAGTTCCTGCTGCGTGATACCTCCCGAACTCGGGATACTGATACAACTCTCATAGATACCCGCAGACACATTCTTTTGGGTGACATAGATTTTATCGGCAAACATGGGAAGGCTGTGCATCGGCACCCAGAAAGGGCGTGACTGTACACCGTTATTATTCAGGAACTGCAGCAACTCCCGCATACGGCCGGTTTTAAAGGTAAACAACCAGCAATTGGTCTCCACACCGTCCGCCACCTGCTGGAAAGTGATGTCTCCCACCCCTGCCAGCTCGCTGCGGTAGAAAGCATCCATCTTCCTCTTGTTGGCCAACAGTGCCGGGAACTGTTCCATCTGTGCCACACCAATGGCCGCCAATACGTTCACCAACCGGTAATTGTAGCCTATCTCATCATGGTAATATTCTTCGGGGCTTGCCTTGGCCTGGGTAGTCAGATGCTTGGCTTTTTTCGCCAGTACCTCATCATCGGTCACCATCATCCCTCCCCCACCGGTGGAAATGATCTTGTTTCCGTTGAAGCTGAACACCCCGAACTTCCCGAATCTGCCG
>JBAYRG010000045.1:0-14083 GCA_041676805.1 Proteiniphilum sp. | reverse complement strand
TTTCATACGATTATTTTATTTTTTCCTGTTGGTGTATGGAACCTTTGACATTTAAAATAATCATTTCCTTCGGATGTTTAATGATTATTTTAAACATGTCGGTTTCATACGACTAAAATTATTTATATTCAATGGTGTCGTATAGAACTCGCTTTTAGTCATGTTCTTGGGTGTAGTGATGTTCATGTTCGTTTCATATATAATTAAGTTATTCTACTTTCTAAATTCACTTTTTAAGGAGTGTTGATCACGGGGTTTACAATCACATGCAGATGTTGTGATCCCATATTTCCCGTTTTTTCATCTATACGATCAACCCGCACAATATAATTGCCTGGCTTTTTATAATGATGAATAATTGTACCATAGCCATTTGCAGCGTGCTGGCTTGGATCAATATTGGAAGGGACCTCCATTTTAGGTGAACCATCACCAAAATCATATATGTCTACTCCCCCCTCTTCCGGAAAGCCGAATCCTCTTGAACGAAATATGACCGGATCTCCCGGTTTGATGTTGAATGCTGGGTAATATGCAGCGTGCACTCTGGGATTTGAAAGGGCAATCACCCGGTCTGAATCAGCCTGAGCAACGGGATAGACTTCTACTCTCATGAAATCATAATCAATATTACCCTCATTATCGATAATTTTGATAATTTCGCTGTAAGTGCCGGGGCGCTCATAAGTTCTTTTTACTCTTGCTCCTACCTCCCTATTCCCATCCATGAACAACCACTCATAATGGCGAATACCGGCTTTTGCCCATGAATGCGAGGCATCCAGTTCGACACTCTTACCGGGCAGGGTTTTTATATGTGGACGGGCGACCGCGATCACTTTCGGGTCATACTCCTCAATATATGACTGCCATAAAAAAGGGTAAGAATCCTGATGTGCCCATAATCCGGATGGTTGGATGCTCTCGATATGAAAATGAAGATGCGACCATCCACCACTACTGCCCTCTTTTCCTACATAGCCAATCCTTTGCCCCATTGTTACGGTATCGCCAATGTTAAGCGCGGGGTCAATCGCGCTCAGGTGCGAGTACCTGTAAATCCAACCACGGTTGTCCTCAATGTACACAATGTCATACCGTGGTCTGGCTGCGGGATGAAGTTTGCCATCCACCTCATTTCCCAGGGTTATGATTTTCCCATCAGTGGCAGCAATCACTTCAGTGAGACCGTCCACTCCGCCAAAGTCCATTCCTGCATGGTAATACACTTTCCCCATTACTCTTGGAGAGATAGGTTCATTGGAAAATATTGTTCTTGAAGCGGCCCACCGTTGTTTCACCGGGTATTTAAATGTCCCAGGTTGAATCCATGGTGATCCGGCGGGCCATAGCCTCAACCTGGCGGATTTTTTCAATTTCCACCAGTCAGAACTGGCGTCCTCCATGAATCCGATCACTGCCGGCACGTCCACCTGTAGATCTCCAACCGGCACAGGCAGCCGGTAACTTTTACACTCCAAATCAGCCTTTACACCATTGATTTCCACTTTAACCCGGGTGCCGACCAGTGTGTTAAAGACTGGCTCCCGCTCCTCCTCCAGGTTTAATAATTTGATTTGTGCCTTACTTCCATCATGGAGGATTATATTCGCGTTTTCACCGATATCAAGGTCAACAACTCTTACGATTGGATTATTGCCCCCTATGTCATCTAAATCGAACAGGGAGAAGGAAATTTCCCCCTGATTATCGCCGTGCAATGTTTTTGCATAAGAAGACAAAGGGAGTCCCGCACCCAGCAAAATGCCGGTACCTGCCGCGATATTTTGTCTTAAAAAACTCCTTCTGGAGCACTTGATATTATTCATGTCCGTTCTTTAAAGAGAGATATGTAATTACAAATTTATTATAAAAGAAACGTTCTAAATCTTTTTTCACGTTAAATCCTTCTCGAAAAACGTCAATTTGTCCTATATCTGGCGTAAGCTGTTTTCTGCTACTCGTAAACTTTTGTATCCGTAAAACAGCGTCTTATCAATTTAAATCGATATACACAATGATATCAGGAAATAGATGCGATAATATCTTTATACATATCTTCGAATATTGAGCATCTGTTTGCGGAAAATAGGGTAAAAGTGTGGTTTATTTCATCTTTTTTTGTAAGATATAGGGATGTTTTTATATACAGGCTATCATGAATGAGACAAATAGGAATTATTTCATCGATTCTCCTATTTTCCCATGGTTTGTCTTCTATTGGTGTAACTGGTCTTTAAAAAGAACCTGATCGGATTTTTCCGGGACAAGAATAAAAAAGAGGGATAACATCCTTCGTTTATTTTTTATCTGATGCACAGAAAGGGAATAAATTTTTTACTCAGACATGACGGAATTTGGATATTCTTGCCGCTTGCTGTTGATAAAGCGGGAATAATAGTTTATTGAAAGTGAAAAGAATATGAATTATTCAAGGCTAACCTTGATAATAAGTCATTGTTTTGATATGCACGGAGGTAGAGACCGTAAGGACGGGACTAATATAGCAGGAACGCTGATAGTAATATGCAACAATACATTTAAAGCCCCGGAAAGAGCAGTTGCGATTCGAGGAGAGCCTGAAGAACAATGCAGCGTTTACCACAACTGGTTTTTGAAACATAATAACCCCAAAGATGCCGTGTATGGGTACGAAAGGACAAAGGTTTTCGATAACTTGTATGGCAATAACCAAAAACGAATAAAATAGTAATATGAGTCGTAAAATTTTCAAAATTCTATCACTACTTTTGTTCATTTTCCCATCTGCTCTGCTTTTTGCGGAGGATAGCAAGGGAGGTGAAGACGGAGGAGCTATGATCTCTGTTTTTGATGTGGATGCATCTCCTGAGATTGGCTCGCCAATGGCTTATGATATGGCTAAAAAGAGCTGGGATCTGTCGCTCCGTGCACGAGGAATCGTAATAAGCGGAATAGATCAACCAATAGTGCTCTGTTCGTTTGACTGGATAGGTGTGGGCAATGAGAGTCAAATCTTTTTTAAGGAAAGGCTTGCCAAAGTTGTGGGGACTGTCCCCGGCAGGGTGTCGGTACATGCTATACATCAGCATGATGCTCCAAGATCGGATATGTCATGCGAAAAACTTCTGCTCGACGCAGGGTTAAACTCTGAGAGTTATGATAGCAATCTTGACTATCTTGTTGCGGAACGTTTAGAGCGAGCTATAGAGGAGTCACTCAAGGAGGCTCTTCCCTTGACGGATATAGGGCAGGGTGAAGCACCGGTTTGTCAAGTTGCCTCCAACAGGAGAATATTTGGCAAGGAGGGTGTTGTAACAGGTGTTAGATACTCTACCGGCAAGACTAAAGCTCTTCGTAAGGCGCCGGAGGGGGTGATTGATCCCATCGTTTCGCTTGTCAGTTTCTGGAGTGGAGATATTCCGGTGGCGGTGCTCAGTTTTTACGCCTGCCATCCGCAGAGCTACTATCGCACAGGTATTGCAAATCCTGACTTCCCGGGGGTTGCCCGTTTTTTGAGGGAGTTGGAGGTTCCGGAAGCGCTTCATGTCCACTTTAATGGTGCCGGTGGAGATATTGCTGCAGGAAAGTATAATGATGGCTCAAAAGTAAATCGGGGAATTCTTGCCAACCGACTTGCCGATGGGATGAAGCGCGCTTGGGAGGCAACAGAAAAGAGTCCCATAGAGGCGGCTGATATAGATTGGTTTGATGAGCCTGTAAAGCTGACCCCTACTCAGACATGTCTCGATGAGGTGGCTGAGTGGAAAAAGAGCAGAGATACGGAGTGGCTTAAGAAAAATGTTAGAAAAATAGCATTTGTTGAGAGGTATGGCAAACTGGATTATAAGATGCTGCTGAACTGTATAAAGCTGGGTGATGTGAGAATTTTAACACTGCCGGGTGAATGTTTTGTTGATTATCAGCTCAGGGCGAAGGCTGCCCGACCCGATCTTTTTGTTGCGGTAGCGGGATACGGTGAGTATGCAGCAGGTTATATACCTACACCTGAAGCGTATGACGAGGGTGGCTATGAGGTTGAGGTAACCCGTATCGCTCCGGAAGGGGCTGAGAACATGCAGAGAGCCATAGAGAGAATAATGAGTAGATAGGAGAAACCACTATGAATTTAGTTTTCATGCCGTATCATCGACGGTACCCTCTACACAACAGGATGGCTAGAGTTATCCCATGGGAAGCTATCTGGTAAAAACTGCGCAGGCTTTTAGACCCTATATCCTGGATATGTTTGAACCTCAGGATTATCCCAATGATTTTGAGTTTAAGGGAGGATCTCCCATACCGCCATATGATATGGCCGGATGGACATTGGCCTAAAAAAGATCTGAATCTGCCGATTAAGAATGCATTGATTGAGTTTGTGGATGGAGAAGAGAAGAGTTTGCCCCGCGATAAGTTCTATATCCCAGGATCGATTTTAAGCGCACGAGTGGCAACCGACACACCGGCTACTTGGGGCATGGAGGAGTATGCAAGTCTATTCTTCAAAAATAGAGAACTCTTCAGGCCTACCTCCCAGTTGTATGAAGTGAAGGGCTTTGAGCCTCTAATGTGGTTCGACTCCGATAATCCATTGCAGAGCGGATGGCTTCATGGAGCGTCATATCTCAAGGATGGGATAGTTTCGTACAGAGCCGATGTGGAAAATAGCCAAGGCTTTCGGTAGTCCGGTTTCAAGTACTTATCTGCTTCAGCTATATTGAATTTTCTCGTCTGTTCATGTTATTCTTCATGAATGATAAATAGGAAGTATAATAGTAGAAATAAAAATAGGAGACAAATATCAACTGATAGAGCTAATTTTCCATTAATAGATTTCCATTAATGAAAGCCAATGTGGAATTATTTCAACATGGGGAATAATTTTCTTATTTCCTTTTCCGTGGGTTTTTTCCCATACTCGCAAATTTCGAATGATTCTGCGGCAGTTACGGCATTGGCCTTTTCTTTTCCATACCATTTAACAAGTGACGCCCTCACAGGAGCAGTGATAGGCACTTCCCGGGAAGTCTTGAGCCATTCAATCCTTTCTTCCTTATCTGCGGGTGCCTCAATCGAATTTGTCCACGGGAGCCATTCGAAAAATTGAGACTCATGGGCAGCCATGGCATACATTTTTTGATCCAGGACATCTGAAATATCAATGGCGATATCTGGCTGAAAGGGGTACGGTTTCTGGAAGTTGTCCTGGGCGTAAAGGAAAAGAGGATTTTTCTTTAATGGGGGTGTGTCGGAAACCACATTCGGCACAATAACCAAATAGGCTGCGTCCTGGACGAGAATAGCGGCATTCCTGTGGTCGGGATGATAATCATTGGGCCTATGGCCAATTACAATATCGGCATTCCATAGTCTGATCAACCGGATAATCTCTTTTCTCACATCAAGTGTTGCCATCAATTCGCCGTCATGATTCTCCAGGACAGTATAAGATACGCCAAAACGTTCTCCTGCCTCTTTTGCTTCTTCTCTTCGCCTTTTCGCAAGTGCTCCCCCACCCATTGATTGATGTCCCGCATCTCCGTTTGTCAGCGACACGAAAAGCACATTGTGCCCCATTTTGGCAAATTGAATGGCTGTTCCCCCCACTTTGATATCTGCATCATCGGGGTGCGCTCCAATTACAATCACGTTAATTTTATCATCCCGTTTAATCTCATCGTCTTGACCATAACCATGGTCATAACAAAAAATAAAAATAACAAAGGCAAGTAAGTATTTCATAAATATACGGTATTTAGTTGATTGTCTTTTGACTCGTTCCATTTTTTATCTTATCGTTTTATATTTACAATATAAGGTATGGGTAGATATTGTAATAAGTAATGTATTGATAAAAAATCTCTTATATCTTGTTATAATTTCTATGATTTTTTCTAAAATTTATGAAAGACAATAACCGCCTGGTAGTCTTTATTAGACATCAGGCGGTTATCTAAGAAAGAGAAATTATCAAAAACATCAAGAATCAACCCTTCACATATTTTTTTATTTTTTTGTTGTAACCATGACCCCGTTTGCCACCGGACGTTGCGGGTTATCAGACGGTTTGTTGACAGTGACACCGTTCACGATCATGGCAGAGGAGCCTCCACCGTCGAGGTTGAGAGCAGTGTACGCGCCTAGCGCTTTCATAATAGCGGCTACCTGTCCGGTCGTTGCGCCCACCGAGTAATGGGCTTGTCTCCCGTCAACCACAATAATGTAAGCTTTTTTCTGGTCTTTCGTGTAACCGAAAGCGGTACGGGGGTGTGCTTCATCCCATGTATTGTACTCCAAGCCGTTTTTCAACATGGCCCCCCTGACATCAACCCCAATTATGTTTAATTTCTTATCATTTATCTTATTTCCATTGACTCTTACCTCCGTGGTAATCTCTATTTCATCTCCCACGTTTAAAGACGAAAGAAACTTTTTAGAGCCGTTATCCAGCCCCGGAGAAGTAGGATTACCCACGAGGATGGCGCCTTCCCCATTGAATCGTTTCCCTCCATAGGGAGCTTTTGGTGGAATCTCCGTCTTTACATCATGTTCTATCTTTGTAACTTTAAATTTCATTGGTGCGTTCACCTGCCATCCAGCTTCGGGATAAGAGAGCGAAACCATGGTGCTGATGTAGGGAGACCAAGCCAATGCCGAGTCAGGGCCATAAGAATAGGCCATATTATTGAATAATACCAGCTCCCCTTCATTGGCAAAACTATTGACTTCTGACAGAGTGAATGAACCACTCTCCGCTTTCACACTTCCTGTAAAAGAGACTTTGGGGGTATAATCCGGCAGGCCATTATCACGGATAATCAGTGCTTCCACATGAGTGTGCCCAAGGATGTCAGTGAAAGGTGTCTGGATGAGCATACCATTGGTGGCTTCCATCCCATGTGGACGTCGCCTCAGATACCCATACTCTGGTGGTGCGATATGTTGATCGAGCACATAAAAGTCACCATTTGTCAACGCCACTGGTTTACGCGCCGACTCGTCAATCTCATTTTTCACACGGTTAAAAGCATTGAAAGGTATTTCCCTGTTATCCGTACCATTCATCTTGGCGGACCATACCTCGATTTTATGCTCGGGATAGGTGAGGTCTACTTCCATAGAATGCACTACCAGCCCTTGTCCTAAACTCCCAAACCCGTTGACAAATTGAGGAATTGAGAATTTCAAAAAACTAATGCCTTCATTAATCATCTGGTAATCTAGCGTGTCCACCAAGTAGGTAGTATTGCCGATCTCGATACGTAAGGTGCGGGTAACTGTGACCGGAATCTTCTTTTCCGTATCTCCTGATTTAACGGTAATGGAGGTTGTTCCTTTTGCAACTGCACTCACAGTCGCGGTTGAAAGTCCTGTCTGGTTTACGGTAGCGATGGTTTCATCGTCCGACTCCCATGAAAAGGAGACCCCTGTCGCATTTTTCGGTTCAGCCTCGGCTCTGAGTTGCGCATTTTTTCCTACGTCGAGTGAAAGAGTTTCGGGTGTAACGATGATATCGGTAAGAGGAATGGTGTTATCTATTACAGTGACCGGTATTTTTCTTGTGATTTGTTTGTTGACATGCCCCCTCACAGTCACCTCAGCCATACCTTCGGATATTCCCTTTATCGAAACAGCTTCTCCCGATGAAGTGACGGATGTTATGGTGATTACCTCCGAATTGGACTCCCATTCAAAGGGCATTTCTTGTGGGTCTGCCGGAACCATTTCGGCTTTTATCTGCTTTGATTTTCCCACTTCAACTTGAAGTTTTTCCGGTGTTACTTTAAAAGTTTTTTGGAGGGTTGTTTCTCCGGGCTTATCCCCTCCATTGCAACTCCAAGCCAAAACAACGGATAAGCAGATCAGAAAGAGTAATTTTTTTTTCATACGATTAAAATTATTGATTCTCAAATGTATCGTATGGAACTCGCTTTAATCATCTTCTTGGCTGTAATGATTTAGATGCTCGTTTCATATAACTACTAATTATCGATAATTTTGATAATTTCGCTGTAGGTGCCGGGGCGCTCATAAGTTCTTTTTACTCTTGCTCCTACCTCCCTATTCCCATCCATGAACAACCACTCATAATGGCGAATGCCGGCTTTTACCCATGAATCCGATCACCGCCGGCACGTCCACCTGTAGATCTCCAACCGGCAATTGATATTTCGAAAAACCAAATGAAGTGGCTGAAAGGGAAGCTGCTGAAGTCATCACAGCGGTTTTTACAAATTTTCTCCTGTCCATAATACTTGGTGGTCAATATTTTATTGCTCAGTCATCCAGTAGTTTGAATATAGCCGGTTTTAATTTTCTTTCTGTTTCAGGATGTACATTCGTGGCGGTTTCGCTTGTTTCATATCCTCCTTCGTGATACGCTTTTTCAGTGCCGATATAACCGGGACCATACTCTCCGTAAGCGGCTACGGCGACAAATAAGTCGGGGCGCCTCTTTTTAGCCGCCAGTTGGTAATCCACAAATAATTCCGCCGGAAGATGAAGGATTCTTGCTTTTCCAATCCCCAGACAAGAAATATCTACTTTTTTCCCGGAAAGGCAACGCTCATACCATGCCATTTTACGGGCATAACCCACATTTTTCTCATATAATGAAGGGTTATTCTCTAATTCTTTTTTCAGCTTGGCCAGATAGGGGGCGGGAGTAAAAGTAACCTGTTGCTGTTTCCAAAAAACTTCTCTCGCGGTTATTTTCTCCTTTTTTGTGTTTTCCCATGCCTTTTTCATTCCTTCTGCCATCCGTTCTGCGAGGATCAACCTATTTTCTTTCGATCCGTCATTGTATTTCCCCGCCGCCACATCTCCTGAGGCTCCATTGAAATGAATATGGAGCGCCTCTGGCACTGCGAGTTGTCTTAAAAAGCGCGCGACTCCCGGGAAGTCGGGATTGACAATCCCGGTGCGATAGTAGCTTTGAGGATGTACGGCATAATAACTCAGTACCGCCAGTGGTTTATCCTCATTCCAAAAACTCACCAATGATACAACCGGATCAATCAATCCTTCCGGCTCCGCCCTCAGGGCCGGCGATCGGCACGAGGACATTCTTGAGGCCTTTACAAGCCCGTCCTCTCCAAGTATCCTTCTGTTGGAGGCCACATTCAATATGTTCGCTTTTCCTAACCCGATATGGGTGATATCCACTGTTGTCTTGACCGACTTCTCTATGGTCTCTTTCAAGCGAGTTAAAAAATCGCGTGCAAAACTGCCCTCAAAAGATTTCGGCGCCACGCCGTTCTCTTTTAATATTTTTTCAGCGCCAAAATCACATCTGACAGAGTCATGCTGATGTATGGTATGCACTGTGACTCTCTCCGGAATTGTGCCTGCCGCCTTTGCCATTGTCGAACGAAACGCGTCATAACCTTCATTGCTGATACCTATCCAGTCGATGGCACATAATACAATGGGTTTTCCCGCTCCATGTAATACAACCCCCTTGGCACGAAGTCCAAGGTCCCATGAATTAGTCATTTGGCCGTAAGCCAACTCTTGCCCTATGGGAGGGGTAGCGTCCAAATCGAACAGTGATAAGAAAATTTTTCCCTGATTCTCGTCGTTCAATGTTTTTGCATAAGAAGACAAAGGGAGTCCCGAGCCCAGCAAAATGCCGGCACCTGCCGTGATATTTTGTCTTAAAAAACTCCTTCTGGAGCACTTAATATTATTCATGCTCAATTTTTTTTAAGAGAGATGTGTAACTGCAAGTTTATTATAAAAAAAACGTCCTGAATCTTTTTTCACGTTAAATCCTTCTCGAAAAACGTCAATTTGGCGTAAGGTACTTTCTGCTACTCGTAAACTTGTTATATCCGTAAAACAGCGTTTTTATCTATTTAAGTCGGGATATATAATGATATTAGGGAATATATAAGATAATATCTTTAAACATATCTTTGAATATTGAGCATATGTTTGCGAAAAATAGGGTAAAAGTATGGTTTATTTTATCTTTTTTGCGAAGTATGCTGATACTTTTATGTACGGGCTATCATGAATGAAACAAATACGAATTACTCAAAACGTCGATTTATTACTATTGCATCTATAGGGCTTGTTTCATCTGTTATGAATTATAAAATATTTTCAGGCAATGGAGTAAGGAAACAGGATCAACATTTTGTGGCGGGCAATCATCATCTGTTTTTCTTAAACTCTTCATGCGTAAAGATAAATGGAAAAACGTATGGAGCGCAGTCTGATGAACGAGGAGCTATTGGAGGAAGAAACAGCAATCGGCATTCGATTGCAGGAACCGGAGAAAGCGGATGCGGCTATATAGCAAAAAATAATATTGAATGTGGAGAATCTTTAAGTCATTGTTTTGATATGTTCTGGATTATGGGTATTGGGGGTGTAATTGTTCAAGTAGCCGCTATTGAACAGACTCCTTTTTAGGGAGTGCTGGTTTTACAGTTTGAACATCCCTACTGGGATGGTTTTACGCTTTGGGATATGACCAGCGGAAATACTGGTGAAAGGGAGATTGGGGATATTTGGAGGCTTCACTGGTAACCCGGTGCTACAACCTTCCTCTATAAGCTCTCACTACCTGATCAATAATTCTCCTACAGTTTACTCCAATTCAAACACTAACCTGCGAACAGCTTTTCCAATTCGTTCTTCCACATCCCCCGCCCATCTCCAGGCTGGCCGACCATACTCATCCAGATGCGACCCACCTTCGTAGCCTCCTTCTTCCCATACCCGGTGGGAAGGAATGTAGGCGGCCATTTCATTCGCATATCCACATACCCAAGTAGTATGGCGATCATATTCTTTTTTAAACCGCAAAGAATAATCCACTACAGCTTCTCCACCTATTCCGATTAGAAGTAACTCATTTCCTAATTTCCAGGCTTGGACCGGGTAGAGGTAGGATTTTTCTAATTCAGTACCGCTATCTATTTTTTCCAGCATTCTTTTAGCCCACCGGGCATGTAATCTACTATTCCCCTCGGCGATAGGCAATAATTTTTCTTTAGTGACTATTTCCTCGTATTCAAGGGGTACATAGTCAAAAGCGGTTTTTATACCCGAAGAAATTGATTCCATGGGTCCGGTTAAAACTTTCTCAACAGCGTCAGAAAGCATTTTTCCATATTTTTCACATAACTCCAATTCTCTTCTCGGCAATGGATTTTGATCCGCTCCGCACCCATTGAAAAATAAAGCAGCCATACCCGGGTTATTCTTTTCAAGATTTATTTGAGCAAACCCGGGATAATCGCCACTCCAAGCATTAAAAGAAATGGTTGTAGCGTGGCAGGCATATCCAAACAAGGCGCAGATTAAGTTGCCACTCTCTCCTTTTATAGCCAATACAGGCACAGAATGATCGACAGGACCTTTTAATTCCTTTCCAGACTTTAGCATCTCCACTACCTCTGATTCCTTATTCTCCCTTCGGTTTACAGCAAATGTACATTCTCCCTCTCCTTTGAAAAGTTGGGCAGGTTGCCAGTTTTCCAGTGCCTCTCTCACTGCTTCTATCACCTGCTCTCCCATCCAATCAGAATACTCGGCCACTAACCTTTCCTGTTCTTCTTCCACTGGATAGTAATCCTTTAGATCATCAGTTAGCCGGGGACCAGAATGATTATGAGAGAAGGTCAGCATAAAGTCTTTACGCTCGATCCCAAAGTACTGATGGATTTTCCGGTATATGCTTTCATAGACTGTCTTCGACATACCCTGATTGTCTGTAGTAGCCAGCACCACTATTTTATCATCCGTATCCTTCAAAGCCAATACCTTAACATATAAGTCATGAATTTTTCCATACGGTACCCGCTTGTAATCATATCCGGCCAGCCATACTTTGGTCTTAGGCGTAATTTTCTTCCTGCTTACCCCAACCTGCCAATTGTAACTGGCTGATATTCTCTCATTTTCAGATGGAGTTTCGGTGTTAGAATGAGTATTCTTTGATAGAATGGAATAAGGTAAGATTGTTCCAAGAGTGATTGTTGAAACAATTGTAAGAAATTTTCTTCTGGATGTGTAAGTGAATTTTTCCATTATAATTTAACCCTGACTATGGTTCAATAATATATCTGTAATGCATATATTAAGTCTATGTCGTGATTGAGTTTTGCCATCATGGCTTTTTAGTATTCATATTTTAAATCAAAACGGCTCACAAGCATCAAACACAATCAAAGCTTGGGTTCCCAACCGGGCTCATATTCTCTGCCCCATAATTTCATAGCATCTCTATTATATATTTTTCCGGTCTCGCTATCCACATCAAAATCCTCACCTGTTCTGTAGGAAATATTGGCAAGATGACATAACAGCGTGCTTTTTTCTGCTTCAATCACCGGTGAGTTCACTGTTGCTTTACCTCTAATTGAATCTATGAAGTTGGTGAAATGCAGATTAACAGGATTCAGGGTCGAAGCATCCTGTTTGATCAGTTTGCCACCGCGATCATAAATTTTGTACCTATCTATCGATAGGTATGCAGAACCCTTAGTGCCGAAAATTATTGCCCCATTGCTATGGCCATACGTATTATAACCGTTTCTGCTTTTACAATCACCTTTAATAATTTTATTGCCGGGGAATCTGAAAATAGAATTCATTGTGTCGTACATGGTCCAACCATCATCTAAAAAGTGACTCTTTTTTGCTTCTACTTTAACCTGTTCAGGGAAATCCAACTGCATTGCCCACCTGGCTAAATCATACCTATGTATCATATTATTACCTGATTCCGCTGTGCCATAAGTCCAATCGTACCAGTGCCAGTTATAATCCCAAGTGTTGTGAGTATACTCCCTTCTTGGTGCAGGGCCTTGAAACAGGTCCCAATCCAACCCTTCAGGGATTGGTGCAGGTTGTTGAACCGGAACTTCCCCTCTACTGTTAGAGTAAAAAGCGATTGCCTCATACGTCTCCCCAATTAACCCGTTGTGTATCTCCTTGACAATTTCAATCATTGTATCTGAAGAACGAGCTTGATTACCCACCTGAATTACTTTATTATATTTGTTTTGGAATTCAAGTAGCATTTTACCCTCTCTTGGGTTATGGCTACATGGCTTTTCAACATAGACATGTTTCCCTGCTTGCATTGCGTAGCATGCCCCGGGTGCATGCCAATGATCAGGTGTTAAGTGTATGATAGCATCTACAGCTTTGTCCTCATGAATTTTGCGCAGATCATTCTCGAGACGGGGAGTATAGGACAGAACATTAGAGAATCTCTCCCCGCCCTGTATCCTCTGGCTCTTCATTACATCACACAGGTACACCAGATGCACATTATTTTCTTTATCCATGATAGGTTCAACAAAAGCCTCAAGTCTACGACCCAGACCAATTATTGCAACACCGACCCTCTCGTTCGAGCCAACAATATTTTTATAACTTTTTGCACTCATACCAAGACCACCCATAGCCATATAGGTGGTTCCGAGGAGCGATTTTTTTATAAAACTTCTTCTTGAATTATCCATTATTTAATGTTTTAAAGTGTATTTTGTAATGCGAGAAACAATGCATGGCGATATTCTTTATATACAGCTGCAATATTATGAAGTAGTCAACCTCATTAGTGCCCGGATAAATTTTAAATTTTTATAAATATTTTCTTCTTGTACATAAAGTATAAAAGTAGCCATTTAACCAATACAGTGCAAAGAGTCAGAACAGGTGCCGCATAGGCGCCGGACAGTTGACCCAACCAATTAAATAGCGTGTTGCCCGTGTAAGCGTAATTGATGAAAAGGGGAGATACATAAATGAAGATTGAGTTTATGCCTATAACTGTAAAAAAGAACGACCACTTATAATATCCTTTTACATCAATAACATAATAGAATATCGCAAACAGAATTAGGCTTATACCACCTGTCAATAGTGTGAATGAGCTTGACCATAGATTTTTATTGATAGGAAAATCAATACTCCAGAGAAGGGCAAGCAATATCATGCCTGTACCTATTATTAAGAACCCTATAACCTTCTGTATGGGAGTAGCCGGATGCCTCTTCAAGAAATAGCCGGTGATGACTCCTGATAATGTGGTTGCAATTCCGGTAATGATGTTTAGCATACCTACTGTATCATGAAT
>JBAYRG010000044.1:0-14128 GCA_041676805.1 Proteiniphilum sp. | reverse complement strand
TCCATCAAGCAAATCAAATTTGCTCCGGGGGAGTTCGTAATCTCTGAAATGAACAAATCAACCAAGACCTTACTCAAGCAGATGAAGATATCGATTACCTAAAAATTTAGGGTTTGGGTTTAAACTAAACAACAAACAGACTAATTATAAACAATAACAGGGAGGTAACCACCAAAGGCAAGGTTACTTATATGCCCATTTATTATGTGATGTTTCTTGATTCAACGGGCAGGAGTGAAGAGGGTATTTTCTAATGTAGAATTTACTTGCCCATAATTTGCCGATAAGTTACTTTTATATACTGCGTAATTCCAATCGAATACCCAATGCATCGGAAATACTTAAAAAAGTGGACAATTGCATATCAGTTTCTCTTTCAATAGTTCGGCATAATACCACGCACGTGCCTTTGTATCAAAATTATCACGTGATTGTTTTCCTAATTTGCCATATTTCTCATCAAGCACATCATTGATAGTAGGCAATTGTGATATCTTATCCATATATTGAGTTTCCTTCATAACTCAAAAGTAATATATTTATTTCCAAATGTTGCGGTTAAAACCGCCGGCTTTAGCCGCTTATTCTTTAGTCGGCTTTAGCCGAAGTACAACCCACCTACTTTAGTGGGTGGGTGTTTAGTACTTTTCTGCAAATATATTTGACCTAAGTAACCTTGCGCACAAAAATAGATTTATCAAACATGAGTGTTGATAATAGAATGTGATCGTGTTACCTGCATGAATGCGTACAGTATCTTCAAGATTCTTCATTGACAAATTTATCTCTTCGTGAAAGGTTTAATATGCCAGAAACGTCATCAGCCAGTATCGAGACTGATTAAAGCTGCTGTAGAAGAGGAATTGATTAAACTGTTTGACCAAAAGGCATCACCTAAGTACCAAAAATATGTTCCTTGGTGAGCATAATCTGCATAAAAAATGAGGGAAATAATGCAAAAATTATTTCTACGGCACTAAATGAGGCAAGTCAGAAACCCAAGTTCTTCCATCAAAAAATTGTTCTACTTGGTAATATTTATCATCAGCGACAAATTGATAAATAACTTTATACATCGACAATGTTTGAAAGAACGCATCTAAATCATATTGAACCTCAAAAAATAAATTGAAAGAATTATAGTTGCTTCCATTTTCGACAATGGTAGAACCACCTGGTTGAATTTGTAATATTGTTCCAAAGGGGTTGATGAGTAAAGTAGATAGAATTTGAATTGGTTTACTTGTTGGATTTATCAAACGACTATGTAATATTATGTTAAATCCAGAGGTTGTTTGCTGTATATTTTTTCCACGAGCAATGACTGTCACGAGCTTATCTAATGATGAAACCGTAACATTACAAGAGGCTTTATACTTTCCATCATCAGTCTCTACCGTGATAATGGTATTGCCATTGCTTAAGGTTGATAAATTACCATTTTGATCAATGGATGCAACAGAGGGATTACTTGATATCCACTTTACAGATTTATTGGCTGCATTATCGGGATTTATGATTGCCAACAGAGTTCTACTTTCTTCAATTACTAATTTTAAATTTGAATGATTGACAGACACTCCTTTCACTTTTATATCAGTCACTACAACTATACATTCTTTTGTATGATTTCCGTCTTCAGCCTTAGCCGTAATTTTCGCCACCCCTTTACTAATTCCCAAGACTATCCCTTCCTCATTAACTTTGGCTATTCTTTCATCTGAACTAATCCAGATAATTTTCTGATTAGTTGCATCTTCAGGATATACGGTCGCTTGAAGTTTAAATTCATCTGCTAGCTCTATTTTAATATTTTCATGAGATAATGAAATTTCAGTTACATGGATCGGGGAAACTTCTATATTACATAAAACAGATATTCCCCCAGAGGTTACGGTAATTATAGCTTTACCTACACCCCTCGCTTTGACCAATCCATTATTAACTGTTACGATTTTTTCATCATTCGATTCCCATTTAATTGCTTTATTTGTCGTATTTGCGGGTTTAATCGTGGCGGTTAGCTGAAACTCATCGCCAATTTTTAATTCATGAGTTGTTGTGTTTAATATTATGGCTTCGGCTTCAACTGGATTTACTTTGATTTTACATGAAGTAGTTAATCCCAACTCAACTGCAATCGCGGTTATTGTTGCTTCACCCACTGAAATTCCGGTCACTTTCCCATTTATCATAGTTGCTACATCATTGTTTGAAGATTTCCAATCATAGAAAGGAGCTGGAAGATCAGAAGGTAAATGAATAACTTTTAATGTTTCAGTTTCATTTACTTTAATTGACACTTCACTTTTTTCAAAAGAAATAGATGTTACAACTCTGGGAGCATCATCTTTGCCACATCCGGATAGAATAACATATGTAATTAATAAAAATAACACTTTCTTCATAATGTACTATTATTTGTATGAGTGAAAAATATCTGATTATTAGATGATTAATCGAATAGCAAATATGGATAAGATCCGACCGTGAATCTCCAGTTGGAAGTACTAAACCCCTGAATAACCGAACCACTTTTTAAGGATGATTCTGTAATTGCTGTTCCATATGAAGTTCCGGAATTTAATCCACTTCTATAATAACTGTTGTTTACTCTTGTCGATTCAGACTCAGTACCTACTAACGCAGATAGATAAGCTGTTCCACCAGTTTTGTAATAATTTCCAATCATCAGACTATTAGAAAGTTCCAGTGAGGTGAACGGTATTCCAATTAAACCTCCGACAAAAGCATGATAAGCACTATACACATTTATGCTACCACTATATAATAAATCTGTGGCATTATTTACTTCATAAGTTGCTCCGGCAATACCACCAATATTAATTGATTTTCCTCCTGTAACATGTATCCGGCTGGATGAGGAGCAGACCGAAAGTTTCCCTTTACTTATTTGTCCAACAATACCACCAATCGTGCCACTATTTGAACTGTTTAGAGAAGCACTGATCTCACCTCTTGAAGAGCATTTTTTCAATGGCTCTGTTTTATCGGAATATATTTGTCCAACAATCCCTCCTGACTTAACATTTATATTATTACCAGTTGTTGCATTCGAATAAATATTCACATTGGAATGACAGTTTTCAATTGTAGAAGATGATTGAACAAAACCAACTATTCCCCCCACATATAGAACTCCTATAAGATTTGACGTCGCATCAACCATAATTTCACCTTCAACTGAAACATTTTTAACAGAAAATCCATCAGTAAATCCAATACCAAATAGACCTGCAGCTTGAATAGATGTACTGCTATTTAGTTTAGTTACTTTAAGACCTTTAATTTTATGATTGTTGCCATCAAAAGTCCCGGCAAAACTATAATATGTATAGCCTGTAATTGTCCCGATAGGTGTCCATTCATATTCTCCAAGATCTATATCTCTGTCAAGATAAACTGTAGCTCCATTAAAATTGCCATGGGAATAATATCCTTGAGAAAAACACTTAGAAAATCCTGCAAGCTCAGCAGCATTTTTAATGCGATAAATTCCACCACTACCTCTGTTAATCCACGCCTGGCTATATGAATATCCGTCCCATCTTGAAATTGCTTCATTTCTTTTGACCTCTAAGAGACAAGTAGCACTAAAATTCCCATCATCTGTAGTTACTGTTATTGATGTATTACCAGGGCCTATTGTTGTTATAACGCCATCATCAACTGTTGCAACTCCGTTATTACTACTTGTCCATCTTATTGCTTTATTGGTTGCATCATCAGGAAGTACAGTAGCTGTTAGGGTTTCAATATCACCGTCAACAAGTACAAGAGAGGTCTTGTTTAAGCGAATTCCGGAAACAGAAACATGCTTAGCTTCAACCGTCACTTCGCAGGATGCCTTTTTGTTTTCATCTTCAGTAATTACACTTATAATCGCTTTACCAGCTTTAATAGCAGAAACATTTCCATGAGAATCCACCACTGCAACTGATGAGTTTGAAGATTCCCACGTGATAGTTTGGTTAGTTGCATTTTCCGGATAAACGGTTGCTTCCAGTATTAAACTTTCGCCCTCCTCTATAGTTGTATTAGCTATATTTAAAGCCACATTAGTTACAGGAATAACTATTGCTTTAACTATGACTTCACATGATGCTATTTTCTCTCCGTCATCTGTTGTAACCGTTATGGTTGTTGAACCCTCTTTGTGTGCAGTAATCTTACCTTCAGTGTTTACTGAAGCTATTGAAGGAGCAGATGATTTCCATGTTACACTTTTATTAGAAGCATCTTCAGGCAATACAGTTACATTTAAAGCTTCACTTTCTCCTTCTGTTAAAGTAATAGATGTTTTATCTAATTCAACGCCGGTAACCGAAACTATTTTCGGCTCAACAACTACTTCACAAGTGGCACTCTTATTTCCATCTTTCGTTACAACTGTGATGGTTGCACTGCCCTTTTTTACAGCGGTTACTTTCCCATTGGAATCAACAATTACGACTGACTCATTATCTGTAACCCAGCTGAGTGTTTTATCAGTTGCGTCTTCAGGTAAAACAGTGGCAGTTAAGACCTCACTTTGACCCTCAACTATAGTCAACGATGTTTTATTTAACGTCACACCGCTGACTGCTATATTCTTCGCTTCAACAGTAACGCTACATGATGCACTTTTATTTCCATCCTCAGTTGTTACACTTATAGATGTCGTTCCTGGTTTAAGAGCAGTTACCTCTCCATCTAAATCAACTAAGGCAATAGCAGAATTAGCAGATTTCCATTTTACTCTTGTATTGGTTGCGTTTTCAGGGAAAACCGATGCCCTTAAAGTTTCCTTTTCGCCTTCTACCAATGTTAGTGTTGTTTTATTGATAGCTACATTAGTCACTGAAACAACAGGCTCTTCATCTTTGCAGGAAAAAGCAAAAATAGATGAAAAGATCAGCAAAGTAAAAATAATTTCTTTTGTTTTCATAATACAACTAATAAAATAAAAACCGATAACAAATAAATTGCCTTTTTCACAATAAAATAATTTCTCCCCGTCTCCCCAAGTTCGGTATTATAAATAAAAAAGCGTGGGAACTGTTAGACCTCACCACTGTCAGGCTCTCACAAAGCCCAAAGTATAGTAAAGCAACAGCCCCACGCCATATAATGACGTAGGGCGTTTTGTTGCTATTACCCCTATACTTTTGTAAAATTTGTGAGATTTGACAGTGAGGATAATATCTAAAACGCTTTTCGTTTTTAAACTAATAAGTTACGCCGCTGCGTATTCATCACAAAGATATTGTTTTTTCGTTAAAGAATCTCTTTTTTTAGAATAATTTTCCGCATCAAATAAAAGAGACTGAGGGTTAAATCGCTGTTTCCTCCTCTGCTTTTCTGCAAAATTCACTTTCCACCTTTTTTTTCGCCTATCTCTTTTCCATTTTCCATTTCTTTCCCCTTTCTCCTTACTTCCCCTTCCCTTTTAAAATCATATATTTATATGATTGACAAGCGTTTTTTGTATCACTATATTTGAGCCAAAATCTGTACTCAACCCTATAAATAGTTGACGCGATGAAAACAAAACATTTTTTTCTGTTTATACTGGCGGCGGCCTTGTTGCTTTTGTCCGCTTGCGGAGATGACGATGACGGTATTACCATCTCACAAACCAAGACATTTGTTTCCGTTGGCGCAAACGACGGCATTATCGTCAATTCGCCGACGCGCATAGTGAAAGATTATTATCCTGGCGTCCAGGGATATTCCATTACCATAGGTTGGGACGGCAACGGCTCTGCCATGCGCGGCTTCCTGAGCTTCGACGTCTCTTCCATTATCCCCTCCTCCGACAAAACGTTGGTCATTGACGAGGCCCTGTTGAGAACCTACGAATCCAATACCAATATGAATCCGTTTAACGCGTCGGGTATTCGTACGGTGAACTGTTATTTGCTCAATTACGGCACGCTGGATATAAGCGACTACGATAGGGCGCCCATAGCGGATTGCGGGGTAATGGCGCACGATGGGCACAACGTGCTGAAAGAACATGCGCTGAATGTTACCCAACCACTGAACGGTTTTGTCAACGATTACCCCGACGAGAAGCACTTCCAGTTCCGTCTGCAGTTTATTCCCGACGAAAACGTGAAACCTCTCACAGCGCTCAGCAGCGCCATGTGGAATATCTTTTCGGGCGATGAGACAGGTAGTAAAGTGAAATACTGCCCCACACTTGAGATAAAATATCATTATAAGAAGAAATAGTCATGGCTACCGGGAAAAAAATCCTCTATATCCTCCTTCTGGGAATGGCCGTGTCGGCATTGCCCGCGCAGGACCTGGAAAGTTTAAAGAGCGCCAAGCCGGTCTCAATCACCGGGAACATCGGGTTGCACAGCTCTTTTTACCATATATCGGAATCTACCATCCCGGCAAGGCAGACGCCATTCGCTTACGGCGTCAACGCCAACGCCACGCTCTCGCTATATGGTATCAGCATGCCTTTCTCCTTTACATGGTACAGTAACGACAAGGCGGGTTTCAGCCACTCCTTCAACCAGTTTGGCATCAGCCCTGCCTACAAGTGGCTGACGGTGCACTTGGGATACCGCAACCTCTCCTTTTCGGAATTCACCCTCAACGGCCACACTTTCCTGGGGGCAGGCGTAGAGGCAAAACCCGGCAAATGGCGATTGGGCGCTATGTACGGTAAGTTTAACCAACATTCCGATTACAATCTTGCCTACGCCGATACCATTCCCAAGATGACGCGCACCGGGTGGGCGTGGAAAGCCGGTTATGGTACCGATAGCCGTTTTGTGGACATATCCATGCTCCGTATTGGCGATAACCCGAAAAATTTTGTCGATAGCTTGGCCAAGTTGAACGACCCTACGCCGGCGCAGAATGTGGTCTTCGGGTTGACCTCAAAATTCAGCATCACGCCCCAGTTGTTGTTTCATTTCGATGGCTCGGTGAGTGTCTTTACCGCTAACCGGAAGTTCGAAACCCCGGATTCCACCCGCAGCGGGATATTGCGTTTTGCCGATCACTTCATCGCCGTGAACTATACAAGCGGCGCGTATAAAGCGGTAAAGACCGGATTGAGCTACCGGTTCGCTCCCAACATAGTCTCCGGCATCGAGTACCGCCGTATCGATCCCCATTTCCAGTCGATGGGCAGCTATTTCTTCAATAACGACATGGAATTGGTCACTTTTAACCAGACCGCCGCTTTCATGGAAAATAAAATCAATTTGCGTGGCTCGCTGGGTTTCCAGCACGATAACTTGGATGGGGCCAAGAAAAATAGTTCCCATCGGGTGGTCGGTTCTTTGAATGGGGGATACACTCCCAACCAAAACTGGGCGTTCGACGCCTCCTACAGCAACTTCTCCACCAACCAGCGGGCGTTCAAGACAGCGGAAAGCGATAGCCTGAAAATTTACCAGGTGAACCATAACCTGTCGTTCACGCCCCGTTTTATGAAAATAACCGGGATGCAGTCGCACATGGTGATGCTAAATCTGAACCTGATGAAATTGAACGACAAGAACAAACTTACCGAAGAGCTGACCGATACCGATACGCGAATCGCCATGCTGATCTATAATTTGGGACTGTTACAATTGAAATTGAATATTTCTGCCGGGTTGAACTATACCAATATGACGAACAAGAATTTCAAAAACCGGCTCATGGGCGGTTCATTGAATTTTGCCCAATCACTTTTGAATGACAAACTGTCGCTCAATCTGAATAATACCCTTATGGTGAATCATATAAACAACGAAAAGGGAACAATACTGAATATGGCGCTCAACGGGAATTACCGCTTTTTGCCCAAACATGCTTTATCGCTGAATATCAACATAATCAATAATTCATTCGGCGAATCATCAACGGTTCCATCATTTAACGAAATAAGAGGAGATATAGGATATGTTTTCAGTTTTTAGACCACAAAACTTTAGACGGTTATTGATCGTCCTGTTCAGCCTGACGGCAATACTGAGTGCAAAAGCGCAACTGTCGCAAACCGTTTCGGTGCTGCCGCCCTATTCCAACAAATTGTCGGATTATATCGCTTCGCCCGGCAAGATCAACAGCATCATTACCGTGAACGGGATCGATTATCCGAAGTTCGAGATCTACCTGCATGGTATGATCGTGAGTGCCGACGAATCTATTATCATCAGAACTAAGGCCGATTATAAACCCTCCGCGCCGATCGTTATTAACCCTGTTCAATTGCCTGATTCACATTTTTTTCAGCCTTACATATTGACTTATAGTGATATTCTCCGGATATTCGACGAACGACACTTAGAGTATAGGGGCGTCACACGAGAACAGGTGATGCAGGAAGGTCTACCGGAAGGTAGCTACACTATCTGTTTCGACCTGATTGATTATCCTACGGACAGATATTATACCGCATCGTGCAGCAATCCTTTTTATGTCTCCTCGGTGGAAGCGCCCATGATCATCCAGCCGATGAACAATTCCTCTTTGCGTGAACATGAAACCAAAAACGTGGTATTTTCATGGACAAGGCCGCCCAATGCCCCGGTCGCCACACAATACAAATTGAAAATCATCGAATTAAACAGCCCGAACGAGAATTACCAGGACAAAATACGTTCGGCAGGATATCCCGTCTTTTTCGAAACATCGGTAACCGGCAATGTCTATCTCTATTCCACCGCAAACCCGCAACTAACCGAAGGAAAAACGTATGCCTTTGTGGTGGAGGCTATTGACCCGACAGGCAAAACCCCATTCAAAAACAAGGGGTTCAGCGAGGTGAATATTTTTACCTATGCTCCGGCTGAGCAAAAACCGATGAGCGGCACCCTGCCCGGCGACATACCCTCGGGCGGCGGTCTGCCTCAGTTTCAACTGTCGATGCCGGCGATTACTACCACACCGCCGCTTTTCGAACCGACCCAATTGAAAGGAACGCTGAAATACAGTTATCACGAGGAACAAAACAAAACTTACCCGATGAGCAATGCCAAAATACGTCTGGTAACGAAATACATTGTAAAATATGCCGACGGGACAATCAATGAGAAAATGAGCCGAGAAAAATGGACTGATAAGTATATTGATGGAAAACAGATCGCTGTGACCACCACCGACAACAACGGCGATTTTTCTTTTACATTCCTAAGTGGCAGTAGCGGAGAACCGCTGGAAGATACGGATTGTGATGTCTATCATATACTTCAATATAACAGGTCTGGAAGCAAAAACGAAATTTTATTAGCCGATTGGCCGTTTGATCCTCAAAAGGGAGGACCCAATCCGGAGAACAGCTCCATAAGCAGCGTTTCGGAAAGCCACGGCGCTGACGCGTGCAAACTATACCTCGCTTATGCCATTGAGATCCAGGGTGAACATACGGACTATTATTTGAATCCCGATCAGGACGTGAAATACTTTTTCGAAGTGAAAGCCGGTGAAACCAAGGAGATAGGTGAAGTCATCTCGTGGGTCAAAACGGTAAACCTGAATGTCACGGTTCAAAGTTTATCCAAAGATATTACGACCATCAATAGCGACCTCACCTTACCCGATATGGATGTATATGTCTACCGGAAGATCAATTTCGCTTATCCGCCCGTTTTTCCACAAAACGATGTCACACCCGAAAAAACGGGTAACTTCCCGGCTCCCCAAGCACAGGGAATGCAGGATATGGTATGTGTAGGCAAGGGCCTCACCAATAAAGAGGGCGTAGCCGAGATAAAGTCGTTGGTGCTCAGCGATAACTCCTTGTATCAATATTATATCTACATCAGGAATGATAAGGGAAATTATAATTATGAATCTGATGCAGCCCGGCTTGTTGATTTTAAAGCATTGATTGATAATGTGTCAGGTGGCATGGTTAACCCCTATCCCTATTCGAACCTATTAATGGTAAAATCGGCAAATTCATTTTTCTCAGGTAATGATGCCGTGGGCAATCATAGACCGGTCAGAATGACGCTCTCCATGCCGGCTAAATTCCCCACGCTGCGTATTATCCTGACGGAAAAAGCCGGCAACAGGCAAATCAGCCATCCACAAACACAAGTGACACTGAAAGAGGAATACGAGTCAGGGTACTATCTGTACAAACCCAATCAGACGGGTACTTTTGATGTAGGTCAATTAATTACCGCTAATGAAACACGACAGACAACCTTTTGTCTCAAAGACTCGGGAACCTACGAATTGAAATACCTGCCTGTGCTAATGCAATTGAAACAGGGCAAAGAGAGTGAAGGGGGACCAATTGTGGGTCCTAAACGTATTGTGACCGTGAAGTCGCCCGGTTTTGCCGATACCACTTTTATCGTAAAAGAGGGGAAACCGCTCTACTACGGTGAAAAGTTTGAAATGCCCATTTTGATGCGGTATGGCGCGCTCTTTGAAGGCACAATATATGAAGGCGGAACGAATAAACCGCTGTCTGGCGCATTTATAGAAGTCTTAGGTGAAACGGCGAAAGCCACCACTACCGGCAACGACGGGAGATTTCGGATGGAGCTGCGGAAATTAGACACCCCGCGTAAGATCGTCATTTCAAAAGATGGGTATATGACGGATACCGTTACCACAACCATCGATAAAGATAAAAATGGCCTTAACTTCGAACTGTTCTTAAAAGCCCGCCGCCTACGGGTAGAGGTCTGGTCGGATGGCAAGCCGAAAGAGGGTATCGTCGTAACCCTGCCCGGTGTTTTGGTAGATTCGGAATCTCGTGATGGCATTCGCCCCGGGCTTACCGGCAGGGCCGTAACCCTGCCCGATATACCGACAGGTCCGAAACTGGTGCCGAAGTCGTTGCCGTCATCGCAATCGTCGCAACCCATATCTCAACAGGTTACCATCACAACCGGCGTGGTGGCGAATCAAATGGCGGCTGTTTCTGCCCGGTCAACTCCTTTCGAGTGGAAAAAACAGGAAACCGATCTTATCAATTCAATCATCATCGATGCGACGAATAATAAGGAACCTCTCAGCTATGTTACCACCAACGATGGATATGTTGATTTCGAGTTTGTCAGTGGAAGTGAAGATCACAACGATTTCAAGGTGGTGATTTCCAACCATCCCGAATCGCAGGAAAACTATCCCATGGCAATAAGAACCGTGACCATTCCTTATTCGGGTGAGTTGATGGGAGAAAGGTTGCAGGTTGACCTTCCCGAAGGAGGATGCCTGTCGGGCAAGGTTTATCTGGGAGAAACTGATCATGAACCATTGGCAGGCATTGATGTTACTGCCACCATACGGGAAGGGGATTATACCATAAAGGCGAAAACCGATGCCTACGGTAATTACAGGCTCCGGAACCTGCCCGTCAACAAGCAGTTTACATTGCAGGTCAGCACCAATAAGGCAGGTAGCAATTATGTGGGTCATTATGATGATAAGTATGAGCTTACAAAAAAAGGCGCAGCGTGTCATATCGAGGATTTCCACATGCAAACCATCGACGGGGCGGATGTGAGCAGATTGATGGGATTTCCGTTTAGTGCTTCGAGACGGAAGGAACAACCCGATGGCAGTTACCTGTTGACGGGTACTATTACGCTTCCGGCAAACAGTCATTTCAAAGAACAAACCATTGATATTGTAGATATCAGTGTCAGAAAGAGCGAAGTGCAGAATGAGGCCGAAAATTTTCTACTCATACCGTCAACCCTGCCTTTTGTGACGGATAAGAATAAGATAACCGTTGAGATGGATGATTATAAAGCCATTCTTACCGACGATGTTTCCGGGTTGAGTTTCGACCTTCGGGACAATCATCCGGCGAAGGGCGAAATGCAAGCCACTGTGCAGATATACGGCGGAGAGGCTGATTTGAGCGCCAATTTTGGTGGTTACGGTTATTCGTTGCCCGATTTGTATCTCACGCGGGAACCCGGCAGTATAAATACGCGGATGGCTGTTTTCAAGAGTGACGAGAGTATCAGCGCGCCCAATGGCAACAACTTCTATCTCTCCGATGGCGTCAATCAAAGCCTGACATACAGTATCGACGGATTTCCCGACAAAGCGGTGGCACAACCTGATAAATCGTTCTTCAGCAAATCAGCCGGTTTAACGCTTCAGACACGGTTGAAAGCCGCGATTACCACCCTGAATCCTTCCCACTTTGAGATAGATGCCGGAGCCATCCAATTAACAAAGGATGGTATAAAGACTAATACTCAACCATTTGATGTGAAAATGGGACAGTGGACACTCCGGTGCAAACAGTGGGAAATCACCAATGAGGGTGTGAAAGTAAACGACGCCACCCTGTCGGCGGGTCTGGATGTGCCGATTGAAAACCTGAAATTCACCTCCTCGTCGCTCGAAACGAGTAAGGCGATCGTCCACTTGGATAAGCTAAAACTCTTAGGAGTAAAAGATGTCAATATCGCGACCGACAACAAAGGGTTGACCTATAAATACCTTCACGATGGTGTTTCGGGCTGGTCGCTCTATGCCACGCCCCCGGCAGGACAAACCACGGTGGCGACCCTGCAAGGCTTGCCGGGCGTACATCCTGCCGATAAGGTGGAATTTATATCGGTGGATTTGAACAGTGAAGGTGAAAGTTATTTCGTGCTGAACAGCCGCAAATTCCGCCTGTTCGATCTCGTTGACTTCACCCCTTTCCCGTCCACTTACATGTATGTGACCACGTCGTCGTTGAAACTGATGGGCACGTATGATTTCGGTATCCCCGAATATGAAAGGCCGGGCGGCGCCATGGGCTTTTATAGGGAAGGCAACAACCTTGCGTTTAAAATGATGGATATGGAGGCATTCGCTTTTACCCGTCATAATGTACGCTATGACCTCACGCACGATTATACCCTCTCTGACAGGCTGTTCATCGCCAAGGGAACAGTACATGAGCCGGGCAATCTGCCGTTGCTGAATGTGACCATGCGTCATACACCCCAGTCGACTAAGATAGACCTCGACCCGGGCCAGAAATTGCCGATGGGAGAAGGGGGAAAAGAACTGGCGAATCTTGTGGGCGGCATCCAGGTCGCCAACAAAGCATGGGACACCTTCCGCTTCGAGGGCGATGTGAAGGGAATGGGCAGCGTTGCCGCGGGACAGAAAATGAATTTCGAGGTGAAAGGGGCGGTGCAGGCCACCGGACAGGAGATCCGGGTAAACGGCATTCCCTCTTTCCCCGGCCTCTCCATCACCTATGATATGGCCAACGCCCGGTTTATCGGGAGCGCCGATTTGGATATGAATCTGTCGGGATTGATGCTACAGGGAAATGTGACCACGCTGATGGACAGCCGGGGCTGGTTGTTCACTGCAAGCGGCCTGATAGATATCCCGGGCATTGGCGGCGCCAATTTATACGGTCTCTTCGGGAATTATATGAACATGCCGCCTGATGTCTCCTCAAAAATCGGTGATGCCCGCTGTTTGCCGGCCGGTTTCAAAACCAACCTGAACGGGTTTTTCCTGTCGGCAGGGCTGACCAAACAGATCTTACCGAAGATCAACTATGATTTTGCCATTGTCTCAGTGCAGGCCGGCGTGGATGTGAGTGTCAATGCCCGTGCTTATATGCTGTTCGGGCAAGGTACGACGTTCGGTATGGGCGTTCTGGCGGAAGGACATGCTTATTTGGGCGGTTCCTGCCCTGTAACATGTACTTCGGTGAATGCCGACGCGTTACTGCAGTGCGGAATAAGCGGTGATTACAACACCCAGACACGTCAATTCAATATCGACGGCTGCGCCAGTCTGGGCCTGACATTAAGTGCAAGCCAGTGTGTGCCGCTGTTGGTGGGTTGCGGCTCTTGTGTATCCGTCTCGCTTCCTACCTTCACGATAGGAACCGCCCTGCATTTAGACAATAACAATGGATTTTCGATGAAGTTGATTACCCATAGCTGCGATGAACAATGTAAATAATGTGCCAATATGCTAATGTGCCAATATGCCAATGTGCCAATATGCTAATGTGCCAATATGCTAATGTGCCAATATGCTAATGTGCCAATATGCCAATGTGCCAATATGCCAATGTGCCAATATGCCAATATGCCAATGTGCCAATGTGCCAATATGCCAATGAGATACAATTCATTTTCAATTTAATAATATGAGAACTTTAATAGAATCGATTAGC
>JBAYRG010000043.1:0-14217 GCA_041676805.1 Proteiniphilum sp. | reverse complement strand
AACTTATTGATCGTAAGGAGATTGATATCAATGAATTCATTTCTGCTAATATGTTATTGGCATCCGTAAGAAAAAATCGTCACGAAATGTCAGAGGAACGAAAAGAACTGCTATGGAAAAGGATTGATGTAACCAGAAATTCACTGAAGAACAAGCGAAAGAGAGGAGTGCGCCTGTACAAATATCTGACTGTTGCAGCCAGTATTGCAATCATCATCGGGTTGTCTCTTACTTTTCTTTTTAAAGGAGATCAGTTGTATCCTGATAATAATCGGGAGATAGATTATACACAGTTTCAATTGGGAAATCAACAACAGAATCAAGGTGAAATACGTATTGTCACAGAAGAGAGGCAGGTTAAAATAGAAGGAGAGGACGCGGAGATAAAATATAACAGTACGGGGTCTATTATTATTAATAACGAGGAAGTGAGTCAATCAGATGTGAGTGAGCCCGTTGCAAAGACAACTTATAACCAATTACATGTGCCGTATGGAAAACGGGCCTCCCTCATACTGGCCGATGGAACTTCCTTGTGGGTAAATGCCGGTACTACAGTAATCTATCCGGCTGTTTTTCCCGATCATAAAAGAGAAATATATGTAGATGGAGAAGTCTATGCCGAGGTAAAACGAGATGAAAGCCGACCTTTTCTGGTGAAAACGGATAAGTTGGAGATTTATGTCCTTGGCACATCTTTTAATGTGTCAGCTTATAAAGAAGATACTTATAAAAAGGTTGTATTGGTGAATGGCTCGGTTGATGTCAGGCTGAATGGAGAGAATACACGTTTGTCACCCAATCAATTGTATACATATACCGGAGAGGTGAGCAGCGTGGAAACAGTAGATGCGGAGATATATACCTCGTGGCGTGATGGTATATATATATTCAGGGATGAACCGATTGAAAACATTCTTCAGCAACTGGCCCGTTATTATAATGTTACCATGATCTTTCCTCAGCAACAACCCTCCGGAGTTTTATGTTCAGGTAAATTGGTGTTGAAAGAAGAACTCCCCCATTTACTCAATAGCTTATCACAAATAGCGTCGTTTAATTTCGGGGCAAAAGGAAATGAATACAGAATACTTTTTAATCAATAATTTTAGTTCAATATGTCATGCAGAAAAACAATTTGAAATTTAAACGAAAGAGAGTTCAGATTATTATGATGATCTGTCTGGGGCAATTTTTTCTTTGGAATTCAAACGCACAGGCCATCACTATCCATCAGACCGATAAATCGGTCAGGGAGATTCTTCGTGTTATTGAGAAAACCAGCGACATGGTTTTTTTCTATAACAATAATGATGTAGATCTCAATCGGAAGGTCACGTTAAAAGTGAGTGATGAATCCATTGAGAAGGTGCTCGACCTGCTTTTTGCAGGAACACAAACGACGTACAAGGTTGACGGGCGGCAGGTCTATATCATGAAGGAGAAGGTGGAAAAAACGACTGCTCAACAGCCAAAAAGAGTAGTACAAGGGAATGTTTCAGATTATGATGGAAATCCACTTATTGGGGTTACTATCCGTATAAAAGACACGGATACCGGTACCACTACCGATATTGATGGAAATTATAGGTTAAACGTGACAACTCCTTACGATATATTGATATTTTCGTACATAGGATTCATTACTAGGGAAGAAATTGTAAGAGAAAGACAAATTATCAATGTGACTTTAGAGGAGGATGTTGGCCAGTTAGACGAAGTTGTAGTGGTAGGTTTTGCCACACAAAAGAAAGAGACAATCACGGGTTCTGTAGCCTCTATCCAAACAAAAGAGATAAAGCAGAGTCCGGCTGCTAACCTTGCGGTAAGTCTTACGGGAAGACTTCCCGGACTAACTGCGATTCAAAGAAGTGGTGAGCCTGGAAGAGACATGACACAATTAGCTCTAAGAGGTTTGGGAACTATCAACGGACAAAGTCCTATTATTCTTGTGGATGGTATCGAGCGCAGTTTAACCTATATTGATCCCAATGAAGTTGAATCAGTGACTATCTTGAAAGATGCGTCTGCAACAGCGGTGTATGGAGTTCGTGGTGCAAACGGGGTTATATTGGTTACCACGAGAAGAGGAACATCCGACACTCCGGAAATTGGATTTACAGCCGAGTTATCCTTACAAGATTTTCCTCGATTCGTTAAACCGGTCAATTCTTATCAACATGCCATATTAACTAATCTTGTCCTTGAAAATGATGGACAAGAAAAAAGATATACTGCTAGAGATATCGAGATGTTTAGGACGGGAGAAGATCCTATCAGGTATCCTAACACGAATTGGCGAGATCAATTAATTAACGATTATTCGATACAACAGCGATATAATTTAAATGTGACGGGCAAAGGAAAATTCGTCAAATATTTTGTAAACGCCGGATATCTTAATCAAGGAGGAATGTTTAAAGTAGAAAAAGATTTACCATATGATCCTTCTTTTAAGTTAGACCGCTACAGTTTTAGATCCAATATTGATATTAATCTATCAAGAAATTTGATGGCCTATTTAAATGTTGCGGGTTATCTTGAAAAGCAAAATATGCCTCAAGGTGTATTACATATCGTGGGAGGAGATCTTAATGCAAATCTTAGCGACAACTCTCCTGCATGGCATATTCTAGCGTATATGAACGACCTCCCACCTACTCTTCCAGGTCCAACGACACCCGATGGAGAGGTGCTCACCACTCAGACAGTTCCTCATCCGGCATTTGGACAATTAAACCGGTCGGGGTATGCGCAACAAAACCGAAACAACGTAACTGCCACCTATGGGATGGAGTACGACCTGTCGGCAGTCACGGAGGGATTATCTACCAAAGTTGAATTGTCTTTTGATGCCAATTCAACGAACAACTTGTTTGCTTCCAGAACCTATGAGAGATATGAACAGATAATTGACAGGAACATACAAGACTCGCACGGGATGGATAGTCTCTACTACAAGAGGCTTAATGATATAGAAAACACTCCCTTAAGTATCCGGGGAGGAAATAGTTATTCGCAATACACTAATTTCCGGGGATATTTAAACTATCATCGTAAATTTAGTGAACACGATGTGACCGGACTTCTATTATATCAACAACAGAAAATTATTCATGGACAGCAATTGCCATATAATCTGGAAGGGTTAGCAACAAGAGTAAGCTATAATTATGATATGCGATATTTCGCTGAATTTAATGCGGGATATAACGGGTCAGAGCAATTTGCAAAAGGAAACCGGTTTGGTTTCTTCCCGGCAGTTTCCGGTGCTTGGTTGGCTTCTAACGAATTATTTTTACGCGATAATCGAATCATAACCCACCTTAAGTTAAGAGCCTCTCATGGTAAAGTAGGCAATGATAGGATTGGAGGAACTAGATTTCTCTATATGGATAATATTAGTGTAGTTCCCGGAGGGTTAGGTAGCCTTGGAAAAGGACAATTAATTAATATTTCATTACTGGGTAATAAGGCACTCACTTGGGAGGTAGCTAATAAAAGCAATTTAGGTCTTGATTTTGAGTTGCTTCACTCCATAACCATAAATATGGATTTCTTTAAGGAAAAAAGGAGTAATATATTAAGAAGACGAAACACTATACCTGCTTTAAATGGATTTAGTTCAGGAGTTTTACCACCTGCTAATATAGGCATAATTGAAAATAAAGGATATGAGATTGAATTAATTTACAGAAAATCGTTTACACGGGATCTATTCTTTTATTCTAAGTTCAACGTGAATTATGCGCGAAATAAGCAGATTTTTGCCGATGAGCCTTTACTGCCGGAAGAGTATGCGTATAGGTATAGGCAGACGGGCTATAGAATTGGGCAACCTTTTGTCTACATGGTCGAGGGGTATTTCAAAGATGAAGAAGAAATAGCCAACTCGCCTGTACAAAATATCGCGGGACGCCCCACTATGCCGGGCGACTTCAAATACAAAGATGTGAATAAAGATGGGGTGGTTGATTTAAAAGACCAGGTACCTTATGGATATTCTTCTGTACCCGACTACACTTTTGCTACTGCATTTAGTTTACAATATAAATCATGGGATCTTAGCCTGTTGTTCCAGGGAGTAACCCATGTCTCAAATTTTTATGCTGATAGGGGGACGCACTCTAAATTCTTTTTCGTGGAGAGGCATCTAGAGAGTTGGACAAAGGAGCGAGCGGAAAATGGATATAGAATTAGTTATCCAAGGTTAACAGGTGAGAGCTCTCCTAACGAAATCTTAAACTCGTTCTTTCTGGAAGATGCAAGCTATATAAGATTGAAAAATGTTGAATTAGGTTACACTCTTCCTCAGCATGTATCAAGGAGGATAGGTCCCAATTCCATTCGTGTCTATTTGAATGGATTTAATTTACTCACCTGGGATAGGCTCTCTACGAAAAACTTCGATCCTGAGATACCTGACAGTTTCACCTATCCTAATACAAGGCTATTTAATTTCGGTATAAACCTAACATTCTAAATAAAAGATGATGAAACAAATAATATATTTTATTTCTACGCTCATTTTTGTAACTTCGTGTGCTGATTTAGATATCCAGCCCGACGGTAGAATTACGTTGGCCGATGTTTTCGAAGACGAAACAAAAACAGAAGCTTTTTTAAATACCGTTTACACTTTTGCTCCGGCCTATTTTTGGTACTACACCAATCAATCTATGCTGGCAGGATCTAGTGATGAAGCAGAAGATTCGATGATTGGTAGTGGTGCTCCCAACATCAATGCCCGATGGATCGCAGGAGGATTGACTCCTGCCAACAACCCGGGAATTGATCTATATAGCTCTATGTGGAGAGGTATACAGCATGCTAATATTTTTCTGGAGAATATTTCCTCTGTGGAATTTGAGGATGCGAACAGAAAAGAGCGACTTATTGGTGAGGCGAAGATTTTAAGAGCATTTTATTATTGGGAGCTGGTAAAACAGTATGGTCCAATGCCGATATTCGAGAAAGCTCCCGATGTTAATTTCGATTATTCTTCACTGTCCAGACCGGAGATGCAAGACATCATTGATTTTATTGTGCAGGATTGCGACGATGCTATAACGAACATGCGTTTACCCTTGAGGGTTTATTATGGTGCAGAAGCAGGAAGAGTGACGCGCGCCGTGGCACACGCGATAAAATCCCAAGCGCTTCTTTATAATGCCTCTCCTTTATGGAATCCGGGAAATCAAACCGAAAAATGGAAGGCCGCGGCAGATGCGGCAAAACAGGCGATCGAAACTCTTACCGCTAATGACGTGTACAAGCTGGTCGATAGTTATGGGGCTTATTTCTTGACAGGTATGGATTATGAAGACAATCCGAAAGATACGGAGACAATTCTACAAACCAGTGGATCAGGTTCTCTTTTTATTGCCAATCATAGTATTCCCAGCAGACCGGGAGGTTCAAAGGCCGGCGTATGTCCGACGCAAGAATTAGTCGACGCATACGAGATGTTAGAGACTGGAGAACCCGCTATAGTAGGTTATGAGGATGAAGAACATCTTATTCCAATTATAAATGAAGGATCGGGGTATGACCCCAAAAATCCGTATATGGGACGTGATCCTAGATTTTATGAAACCATTTGGTATAACGGTGCACTCTATGATAATATCAATGGAAATGTCCATACCGTAGAGACATTTATAGGAGGATCCGACCAATTATTGAAAGTTCCCCCTTATACTAGAAACACTCACACAGGATATTACTTGAGAAAATTCATTGATCCGCGCATTCAGGGAACCCAAGCAAGTACGGCTACTTGGAAAAAATATCGCCTGGCTGAACTGTATCTTAATCTTGCGGAAGCGGAAAACGAGTTAAACGGACCTACCCAGGAAGCATATTCAGCTGTGAATAAAATAAGAGAACGAGCCGGAATGAAAGAGCTACCCGGTAACTTGACCAAAGATGAGATGAGATTGAGGATTAGAAATGAGCGAAGAGTTGAATTAGCTTTCGAAGAACATCGCTTTTGGGATGTGAGAAGATGGAAAATCTTGAGCCAGACCGACAAGAATGTCACGGGAGTGGAAATAATCAAAGAGAGTAATAACTCCTTTGTTTACTACCGATTCAGCTTAGGAGAACGGAACGCATGGCAGGAAAAATTCCTCATATTTCCCATTCCAATAGGGGATGTCTCTAATATTCCTAGTTTTAATGATCAACAAAATCCAGGTTGGTAGCGATTTATAGTGAATTGAAAATCAATAATTTTAATCATATGAAAACAAATATATTGCCAATTGTCGCTCTGGCATTGAGTTTCCTCTTAAGCTACAGTTGTAAAAAGGAGTATACGTTGATTGATGATCTGCCTTTGAATAAGATGAATCTACCCGATATTGAAACGGTAGCGGTTACCAATATAACCCAAAATTCAGCTCTTGTGGTTTCTTCAGTTATTGACAATGGAGGAGGACGTGTAAAGGTGTCTGGAATATGCTGGAGTCCAACTAACCAGACACCGACGATTGAGGATTCAAAGACCATGAATGGTTTTTCTGAAGGAGAGTATAAAACTCTTCTGACAGATCTTGATATCGCATCGTCATACTATGTCAGAGCTTATGCCACAAACTTAAAGGGTACAGCTTACGGTGAGGTTATCCATTTCACGACAACAGCACCATTGGCGATTTTGACTCCTCCTGTGATTACAGATATAACATCGACTTCCGCAATTGCGTCAGGAAGTATCACACGCTATGAGGAGACGGTAACAACAAGGGGATTCTGTTGGAATATTGAGGGAAATCCCACCATTGAAGATGCCAAAGTTGAATGCACACAAGGATCTCAAGAGTTCACATGTGAGCTTCAGGATTTGGAAGAGGGTATTGTATATACTGTCAGGGCTTATGCCATTAACAGTGGAGGTGTCGCATATAGTGATCCAGTTAATTTCAAGACAGGGGCGCCCACCATTAAAGATATCGACGGGAATGAGTATACGACAGTGAAAATAGGGAACCAAACATGGATGGTGGAAAATCTTAAGGTAACACACTACAGGAATGGAGATCCTATAGAGCGGGTCACTGTGGCGAGTGAGTGGAATGTGGAAGTAGGGAAGTATGGTGTCTATCAGAATAATGATTTAATTGCTGCCATTGCCGGGAATCTATACAATTGGTATGCCATTGCCGATCCGAGAAATATTGCTCCTGAAGGATGGCGTGTCCCCACAGAGGAGGATTGGACTATTTTGGTGAATTATTTAGGAGGGGATGCTGTTGCGGGAGGAAAATTAAAATCGACCGATCCTTTGCATTGGACGGCTCCAAACGAAGGTGCGACTAATTCTAGCGGTTTTACTGCCGTTGGCGGAGGTGTTGCTGGCACGGGTACCCTTGGAGGGAATCTGACGATCCAAGGGGTCTATTGGTGTTCAACAGAACATAATCCCACTACCGGACTCATTAGAATCATAGAGCATAATCATACGCAAGCAATATATTCGGGAGGAGCAAAAAAAGGAGCCTATTCCGTTAGATTAATCAAGGATGAGTAAAGTCTTAAATAATTTGAAAAGGGTGGTGGAGAGGTTATCGAACTCTTCCCCCTTTTTGTGTTTGATGCTGACAATTGTCTTCAGCTTTCTGGAATTTAATATTTACAATATTTCAGCTCAACCTACTGATTATAATTCTCGGCTCCAAATACCGGAAGCTCAGATAAAATCAATCAATGGAAAACCACAATTGTGGGTGAACGATGAATTTGTAGTCCCTTTCTTCTCATTTGTCAACAGTGATGCAGACAATCCTAAAAGCCTTATAATTAATGACAGACAGGTCTGTTATGCAGCTAAATACGGAAATATCCACCTCCATCAGGTCAATGCATCGGTATGGAAAGAAAAGGAGAAGTGGAATTTTTCCAGGTTGGATGAAGCCTTGATGCGGGTTGTGAGAAACGATCCTGATGGTTTTATCCTGCTTCGTATAGATCTGTCAAGGGAGTGCTTGACAAAATATTACGACTCCACAGAGCAGGTGCGTTATGTGGACGGTTCTTATGGTGATCAGGTGTCGATCGCGTCAGAAGTATGGCAAAAAAATGCGATGGAGATATTGACTACAACCATCAATTATATTCAAGATCATGCGGAATATGCATCACGGGTTATCGGTTATAATTTTACAGCTGGAGGTGGTAGAGAATGGTTCCAATATAATTTTGTAGAGAGCGGGGTCGATGTCTCCGATGCCAATATGAATAGATTTAAAGCATGGTTGGAGAATAAATATAAGACTCCTGTTCCGATTGACGCTTTGTATGATAAATTACAGAACGGATGGATAGCCGGTACCGATAGGATATATTACACCCGGGCAGACGATCAAGAAGTGTTGGATTATTTCGATTATTATAATGAAATGGTAGCAGGGGTAATCAGCAAATTTGCTTCTTTAATAAAGAAAGCTACGAATCGAAAAGCTATTGTCGGGATATACTACGGATATCAGTTGGAGTTACCGGACGCTCGATCTGGGCATTTTGCTTTGAATACTATTTTATCGAATAAAGATATTGATTTTCTAACATCTCCCGTTTGCTATCAAAATCGAAACGAGGGAGGCATCGGGGCAGAGATGACCTTGATAGATGCCATTCATAGTAGAGGGAAGCTATATTTGTATGAGTGTGATTTCCGATCACCCCACAACTCTCTCGATCAATATGTGGGTGAAGGAATTAACAGGAGCATTGCGAATCATGACTATCTGGTTCAGGTATTCAGACGTCAGTTGGGATATCAGATTCTGAAAGGGACCGGTGGATGGACCTATGATCTTGTGGGGCGGGGTTGGTACGACCATATTGATTTTTGGAAAGAGATAAACCATTTGACTGAGTTGTATCGTTTGTATGATCAGTTGAGGCCTCCAACTGCTCCCCAGGTCGTTTTAATTGTAAATGAGGAAGGGTTAAAATATGCTTCGGATCCTTGGAGAATCAACAAGTATATGATGAATCACTTGCGGGACGAATTGTATAAAACCTCCGTGCAATTTGGGATGTACAGCTTGAATGATCTGTTGGAAGGAAGGGTTCCCGAATCGGCTACACTTTATTTCATGGTGGGGATGTTAGATGTAGATGATAACCTGGCAAACAAATTAACGAAGATACTACATCAAAAGGATAAAACTACCGTATGGTTATGGGATTTTGGACAGACTCCTCACTCTATCGTTTATCGACTTACAGGCATATCATTAGAGAAAACAGTCGATAGTATCTTGCCAATCATATCCCTGACAAATGATGGCAGAGATAGATTGCATATCTCCAATAATATTCAATATCTTATAGAGAAGAAAAATCAAATCAGTTTTCTTGCTCCCAACACAACAGGAGTGGAGATATGGGGTAAAACCGGAAAATATCCCACATTTGTTTCACATTCGGCGAACGGATCGAGACAAATTTTCTATGGTTCTTACAGTATAAAAGCAGATTTGATTAAATCTTTAGCCAAGAATGCCGGGGTACATCTCTTTTCCAAATTAGAAGACCCTATATTGGCCAATTCAAATATGGTGGTTTTTCATGCGGCTGAAGCAGGCGAAAAATCACTTTTGTTTCCAAAGGAAGTAGATGTGTACGACTATTATACCGACACTTGGCATGAGGCAATCCAGCAAGTGAATTTTAGCGCTGATTTTTCGGAGACAAGATTTTTCTTCTATGGTAAACGGGAAGATTTTTTTTAAAAATAAAAAATATATTTCAGGATTATTTTTATACAGCAGATATTATATTGATCAAGGAATAAGATAATTGGTAATCAGGTATCTAAAATCTTATTCGATATAAACTCTAATATAAAACGAACATGAGAATTGTTCTCACGCAAGAATGTGATTACTATTCGGCTCTCTTTTTTATATCTCAAACGGATATTTAAATTAGTTGACAACCAATTAGTTATAGTTATGAATGGAATAAGGATACTATTTTATATATTAACCATCTTTAGTTTATCATGTGTAGATAAAGGGTATACGGATAAAGAGGGAGAGCAGGACTGCAAAATTAAGTTGTCGGTCTATCCTCTTCATACAGGTACAGTGACAGGTTCGGCAACATTGAAAAAAGGAGATACGGCCACGATAACTGCATTGCCAACAACAGGATTTATATTTGATTGTTGGCAGATTGCAGGAAGCAATGAAATTTTCTCAAAAGAAAAGATCCATACTTTTCAAGTGAATCATGACTTGGCACTTATCGCGGTTTTTAGAAATGTGGATGAAAATTCTCTTATCAATGTCTCGGAACAAATCGAAATTGCAACTATAGCCAATTATGGACTTAATGTGCCAAAGGATAAATTGTTAATGGTGACCCGATATATTGGAGATGACTTTGTTAAAAATGGTATTTCATTGGATCGTTCGGGGATAGTGAATGATAAAGGATTTATCTCTATGGTTCTTAACACAAAAGAGTTAGAATCAAAAGGGAGATATGTTCCTATTACAGGCGGAGGTCCTCATATATGGGTATATAAGCATTTCAGTCCAGGAATTTTCCCATGGTCAAAAAACGGGGAATATTTGTCTCTAAGCGTAAAAGCAGCAGTTCCGTATGTGGAATTAACGGATTCACAAGGGAATATCTCGACTCATAATTTCACTTCAGAACAGGCTCCTGTAACTCAACTCAGTTTTGGACTCTATTTTACAGATCTAACTACAGGAGTTATTTTTGCGATTACTGTACCCATGTATGAATCACGTGGTAGTTTTCGTGAAACAGCGAATCAACACGATACTTCCACCAGTTTTGCCATCTCTCCGCTAGAATCCAATACTATATATGTGACGAAGGCACCTCTGTCGGCTTCCCTACAGTCACAGCCATTTGCAGATCTTAGATATTTTGAGGTTCATATCACGAGACAAAACTTGGAGAGAATAGTACGTGATACGAAAGAAAACTTATCTGCTGATATTTCCAGATATGAGTTGACTATGGCCGGAATCCTTTTTGAACTTCCTAACTATGTGAAGAATGGACATAATATATCTATGGCCAATTTATCTGATTTGAGAGTAAAAATTGATACTGAAAAATAAGAAACTTTTTGAAGGAGAAGACTCTTTATTTACTATTTTCGTAAGAAATTTAAACAGATTCTAAGAAGTAAAAGGCATATTGTTGTGTACATAACTGATAAATAAATAAATTAGGAATGAAAATTAAGAAACTTGTTTTGCTGTCGTTTGTCTTGGTTTTTTCAGGTATACTCTTAGCCGGAGAAAAGATTGATTTTGATCTATTGACATGCGATTTCAGGAAAAATCCAATCGCTGTTGACAGTAATCATCCTGTTTTTGGCTGGAGATTGCAATCGAACTCAGACAATGTTTTTCAAAAGGCTTATGAGATCATTGTGAGTGACTGCATAGATGAGATCAAGAATTTAAAGGGGAACAACTGGTCAAGTGGAATCGTGCAGAGTAACAATAACAGGCACGTGAAATATGAGGGAATTCCTTTAAAATCTTTCACACGATATTACTGGCGTGTAAGAGTATATGACACGGATGACCGACCATCAGCATGGAGTGATATCGCAAGTTTTGATATGGCAATGTTGGACGAAAACGATTGGGAAGCACAATGGATCAGCGATGGGAGCAATGCTCCCGAGGAAACGGCCGACTTTTATAAAGATGATCCGGCTCCTTTGTTCAGTAGAGAGTTTAACATAGAGAAAGAGGTTGAATTGGCCATGCTTTATATTAGTGGGTTGGGATATTATGAAGCATACATGAATGGAATAAAAATCAGTGATTATTTTCTGGATACGGGTTGGACTGCTTACGATAAACAGGTGTTATATAATGTACACGATATATCAAGTTTAATGAGTGGTGGTAATAATAAATTGGGCGCGATCGTCGGTAATGGGTGGTACAACCTTTTGCCTTTAAAGTTTTGGGGACGACACACCTTTAGAGATATATTGTCGTCGGGGCGTCCGATTTTAAAAGCCCAACTAAGAATAAGATATAAAGATGGATCTACAGAAGTAATTTCAACTGATGAAAACTGGAAAGTAACCCGGAGTCCCATTGTGCGTAACAGCATCTTTCTCGGAGAGTATTATGATGCAACACTCGAGGATGAGAGTTGGTATGGATTAAAGGATAAAACCCGGGACTGGAAGCCCGTATCAGTGGTGCCAGGACCTACAGGAAGAATGTCTGTCCAAACTTCCCCACCCATCAAAATATATAAGGAGACCACTCCTAAACATATCATAAAACAACCCGGAGGAAAATACTTGGTTGATATGGGAGAAAATTTTGCTGGCGTCGTAAAGATAAAAGTAAAGGGCCCGAAAGGACAAAAAATATCTTTCAGATATGGAGAGGATATAGGCTTGGATGGAACAATAAATGTCATGACCAGCGTGGCCGGGCAAATTAAAGGCCCCGGCACCGGAGGTCCCGGTGCACCCGATATTGCTTGGCAGGAAGACAGTTATATCTTGAGAGGTGAAGAAGCAGTTGAAGAGTGGCATCCCAAGTTCACATTCCACAGCTTCCGGTATGTGGAGGTATCCGGTTGGCCAGGAATACTGGACAAGAAGAGTATTACGGGACTGGCTTTAGCAGTCGATCTGGAAAGAACAGGCTCGTTCGTCTGTTCCAATACGATGTTTAATAATCTGTTCGAAGTGATTGACCGGACCTTTCTAAGTAATGTTTTTAGCGTACAATCCGACTGTCCGGCTCGCGAAAAATTAGGATATGGAGGTGATATAGTAGCAACAGCGGAATCCTATTTGTTTAATTACAATATGCAGACGTTTTATAGAAAAACAGTAGAAGATTTCGCGAACGATCAGAGGGCGAATGGTGGTATTACAGAAACCGCCCCGTATGTGGGAATTTCAGATAAAGCACCGGATGCAGAGTCTGGTCCGTTAGGATGGCAGCTCGCCTATCCCTACCTGATTAAACAGTTATATGATTTTTATGGTGATATCTCTATTATAAATGATCATTTCGAGAATCTTGAAAAACAGGTGCGCTTCTTAATCAGCAATGCAGAAGATGATCTCTTCTCCATCGGATTGAGTGATCATGAAGCATTAGATGAAAAACCTATTGCGCTTACCTCCTCTCTTTTTTATTATCATCACCTGAAGTTGTTTGCTGAGTTTGCCGGAATAGTTGATAAGAAAGAGAAAGAAGAAGACTACAAGAGGAGAAGCGAAATAATCAGGCAGAAAATAATTCAGCAGTTTTTTCAAAAAGATGGCCAGATGGATAATGGTACACAAACAGCCCAACTATTCGCGTTATGGTATCAAATTATCAAAGACAACGAAGCAAGAGAGAGCTTGCTTAACAAACTCGAGGAGTCATTTGCCAAGCAAGGGTGGCATCTCTCTACCGGAATATTTGGCACGAAGATGTTATTCGATGTGTTGCGTGATCTTGAAAAGGAAGATTGGGCTTATGAAATTGCCAATCAACGAACTTTCCCGGGGTGGGGATATATGTTAGAACATGGAGCTACCACACTTTGGGAAACATGGGCATATTCCGACAATGTCTATTCTCATAATCATCCCATGTTTGGATCTATTAATGAGTGGTTTTACCGCTCTATTCTCGGTATTAATTTAGCAGAGCCCGGATTCAATAAAATTGTAATTAGACCACAACTTCCTGAAGGATTATCTTGGGCATCAGGTCACTACGATTCTATCCATGGAAGAATTGGGAGTACTTGGAAAATTGATAAAGGTGTGTTCTATTTAGATGTGGAGATACCGGTAAATACGACCGCTGAGATATGGCTTCCCAAAAAGCAGGGAGAAATTGTCCATGTAGATGGCTTGCTGCTAGATGCGTCAGGGAGAATATTGGAAACAGGTGCTGAATCAAATCATATAATCGCACGTATCGGATCGGGTAAGTACAGTTTTCAAGTCTCTTTGTAGAATTAGGTTATGCACACCAAAGGAAATTAGAAAAGCCTTTATATTGGAACCATACCTGATGATTGGAATAATGTGTCAAAGGATCAATTGTTGATTGCGGCCGAGTATATCGTTGATCATCTATAGTATAAATATCGCCTGATACCATCTGAAAGGTTATATGAAAAAATGCGCCATGTGGTTTTCTCCGCATGGCGCATTCATTTCTTTGTTTATATTTT
>JBAYRG010000042.1:0-14247 GCA_041676805.1 Proteiniphilum sp. | reverse complement strand
GTGAAAGCGCCTGCTTATATTGAAGATGCGGCGGCGGCAGTGGCATGGGTTTTTAAGAATATAAGTGAATATGGCGGTGATGCTTCACAGATATTCATATCAGGACATTCTGCGGGAGGATACCTGGCCATGATGATCGGACTGGACAAGCAATACCTTTCAGCCCACGGTATCGATGCCAACTGTATTGCCGGCCTGATTCCTTTTAGCGGACAAACCATCACACACTTTACAATACGTAAAGAAAATGAGATAGACGACAAGCAACCGGTTATTGACAAATATGCCCCGTTGTACCATGTCCGTGCCGACGCCCCTCCCATGTTGCTAATCACGGGAGATCGCGAGCTGGAACTTCTGGGACGCTATGAGGAGAATGCCTATCTCGCCCGCATGATGAAAGTAGTAGGACATCAAAATACCCATTTACTTGAACTGGATGGATATGGTCACGATATGGCATATCCCGCATTTCCACTACTACTCAATGAGATAACACGCTTAAAAAAAGAGAAAAAATAATATGCTAACGAACGTCTGCCTCAAGGAGACCGAAGAGTTGTATGCTACACCTATTTTACAGCAAACAGCTTTTTGGTCGGAAGTGAAAACATCCCTGGGGGCCAATGCCCTTGCCATCAACTTCACATTCCAAAAATCCGATCTTTTTCCAAGGTTGGACAATCAATCACACATAAAATCCGACCTGCTCGTTATTTTACAACAGGTCAACCGGAACCACTCTGTAGCCTATGTGCCTTACGGGCCGGAAATTGAACCGGCAGACGAGTTCCAGGGTATATTCTTAGAAGAACTGTCTGAATCACTCCGCTCTCTCCTTCCTGCCAATTGTATCCATATACGCTATGACCTTTGTTGGGAATCGTACTGGGCCAGGGATAAAGACCATTTCGATGAGAGCGGGATATGGAGAGGCGAACCGGAAAGCCACTCACAGGAATTCCGATTCAATTTCAGCACACACAACTGGAATTTCAAGAAAGCCCACTCCAACATTTTACCGGCCAACACCATCTACCTCGATCTGACAAAAGATAAAGAAATGCTCCTCCAAAAGATGAAACCGAAAACACGTTACAATATCAGATTGGCACAACGTAGAGGAGTAACAGTAAGATCGGTGGGCATGGAAGGAATAGATATTTGGTATGAGCTCTATACAGAAACAGCGACAAGGAATCATCTTCTCCTGAACGATGTAAAGTATTTCCGGGCTGTGCTCGACGCCCGGGCGGAAAACAGCAGCTCACCAGCCAGCGTAAATCTACTGATAGCGGAGTATGAAGGAAAGCCATTGGCCGCTATGTTTCTGGTCATTACGGGCAATAGAGGATCCTATTTGTACGGTGCATCCTCCTCATTGCACCGTAATCTGATGGCAACCTATGCGTTGCAATGGGAGGCAATCATGAGATCACAACAAGCAGGTTGTACCGAGTACGACATGTTCGGCATCTCTCCCACTCCCAATCCTGAGCATCCGCTTTACGGGTTATACAAATTCAAATCGGGATTCGGTGGTAATATTTATCACAGTCTCGGCTGTTGGGATTATCCATTCAATAAAGAAGCTTACACCCTCTTTCGCGCATCGGAGTTACGTAGCCAGGGATATCACTTAAGTTAAAACTTTCATAAAAAAATATTTTCTATCTGGAATTCATTTCGTACCTTTGAGAAATTGAAATTGAATATTATGGAATTCCTGCAAAACGCTGAACCCCTGTTGCGCACCTTTTGGTATATCACTGCGCCTGTTACCGTAATTTTTATTATCCAAACCATCCTCACATTCGTGGGTGGAGATTCCATGGACGGTGTGGAAGCCGATTTCGAAGGCGATCTAAGTGGCGGAGAGGCTCCCTTCCAGCTCTTTTCCTTACGGAATCTCACCAACTTCCTGCTTGGCTTCGGATGGGCGGGGATTGCATTTTACACCCTTATCCCGAACAAAACCCTGCTTATCATAGTAGCGGTAATCGTTGGAGTTTTGTTTGTGGCTGTTTTCTTTATGATTGTCAGGATATTTCTGCGATTGGCAGAAGACAATTCATTCAAGATGGAACATGCACTCCATAAAACGGCCGAAGTATATCTGACCATTCCTGCAAGCCGTACGGGTAAAGGGAAAATATTGATCAGTGTGGGCGGTTCTTTGCGAGAACTGGATGCGATGACCGATGAGAAAGATCCCATTCATTCGCAGTCGACCGTAAAAATCGTCAAGATAGAAAACAACAATATATTAATAGTCGAAAAAATCTAAGCGTATGAGTCCTGAAATGTTATCATCACCCATGTTTTTAATTATTGTACTGGCAGTTGTTATTTTTGTCACCATTCTGGCGTTGGCATCACGTTTTAAAAGATGTCCTTCCGACAAGATACTGGTTGTTTACGGGCGGACGGGCGGAACATCGGCTCGTTGTATCCACGGAGGGGGCGCCTTTATCTGGCCTGTCATTCAGGATTATGCCTATCTCGATTTGAAACCATTATCAATAGAGGCCAACCTGACTAATGCGTTGAGCCGGCAGAATATCCGTGTAGATGTGCCTTCCCGCTTTACCATCGCCATCTCATCCGAACCGGAACTGATGAATACTGCCGCCGAGAGGTTGCTTGGCCTTACCCCCGACAAGATCAGGGAACTGGCATCCGATATTCTTTTCGGCCAGTTACGTCTGGTAATCGCCACCATGTCCATCGAAGAGATCAACTCCGATCGTGACAAGTTCCTCGAAGCCATCTCCAAGACAGTGGACTCGGAATTGAAGAAAGTGGGATTGAAACTGATCAACGTGAACGTGACCGATATCAAGGATGAGTCAGGTTATATTGAAGCGTTGGGTAAAGAAGCGGCAGCCAAGGCGATCAACGAAGCCAAGATAAGTGTGGCGGAACAGGAAAAGATTGGCGAAACCGGTAAGGCCATAGCCGACAAAGATCGCGAGGTGAGCATTGCCGCAGCCCGAAAGGACGAAGCAATCGGAAAGGCTGAAGCCAACAAGTTGACCCGTATCAAGACATCGGAGGCCAATGCCACAGCGGTGGAAGGGGAAAATACGGCAAAGATTACCATTGCCCAATCCGATGCCGCCCGCCGTGAAAAAGAAGCCGAAGCGGCTCGTCTGGCTGTAGCCGCAGAAAAGGTACAGCAGGCAAAAGCATTAGAAGAGGCCTATTCCGCCGAACAAAAAGCAGAAAATGCCCGTGCGGAACGTGAACGTTCCACTGAAACGGCCAATATTGTGGTACCGGCAGAGATTGCGAAACAGAAAGCCATTATCGATGCACAGGCAGAAGCCGAACGTATCCGCGTGCAGGCAAAAGGAGAAGCTGACGCTATCTTTGCCAAGATGGATGCCGAAGCGCGCGGTCTTTTCGAGATACTGAACAAACAGGCGTTGGGATACAGGGATGTGGTTGCTGCCGCAGGTGGCAATCCCGACAAGGCTTATCAATTGCTGATGATTGAAAAACTTCCTGAATTGATCAAAACACAAGTCGAAGCAGTAAAGAATCTCAAGATCGACAAAGTGACCGTGTGGGATTCCGGCAATAACGAAAACGGAAAAGGATCCACAGCCAATTTCCTCTCAGGGCTGATGAAAACCATTCCCCCACTCGACGACCTTTTCAATATGGCAGGGATGAGCCTTCCCAATTATTTGAAAGGAGAAGAGCGACCGGAAATAATCCAAGTGGAAGAAAACACCGACACAGAAGAAAGAGAAGACTAAGATCTCACTATAAAATGGTAGACAAATGAAAACCAGAAATAGAGTGAAAAGATAGTTTATGGAATCCGATAAATAATGCTGTTGATATTCATGCCGGCACCTACCGAAGCCAGTACGATATTATCACCTCTTTTTACCGTATGTCCCTCCATCTCCCCTCTCATAATAATATCGAGTAGTGTGGGAACAGTAGCCACCGATGAATTGCCCAACCAGGATATGGTCATTGGCATAATATATTCTGGGACTTCTTTCTGGTCATAGAGGTGAAACAATCGTTTTAAAATGGCATCATCCATTTTTCCATTTGCCTGATGAATCAGCACCTTGCCAATCTGATTGACATGCAATTTCAATTTATCAAGTCCTGCCTTGATTGTTTTTGGCACATTTTCAAGCGCGTATTGGTAGAGGCGACGGCCATTCATTTTCAGGTAATAATCTTTTTTCTTTGCCAATTCCGGATTATAAGAATACCCCAGACGAAGCATATTCACATAATCCAAGGCATCACTGCGCGAGTTATGCCCTATCATACCTAAAGGAGTATCACTCTCTCTTGCTTCTATGATGGCAGCACCGGCACCATCAGCGTAGATCATACTGTCGCGATCATGCGGATCGGATATACGAGACAGTATATCTGCTCCCACTACCAATATCTTCTTGGCATCACCCGACCGGATATAGTAGTCCGCCTGAATCACAGCCTGCACCCATCCCGGACAGCCATACAGTATGTCATACGCTACAGCGAAGGGATTGGCAATACCCAGCTTCTGCTTTAACCGCGCAGCCAATGTCGGCAATACATCTATCCTCGTATTATCCTTTGTTGTCTCTCCAAAATTATGAGCAAAGATAATATAATCGAGTTCCTCTCTATCTATCCCTGCCGCCTCTATAGCCTTTTCGGCCGCAACCAGAGCCAAATCGGAAGTAGACTCATTATCCTCAGCATAACGCCGTTCGACAATAGTAGTGATCTCTTCAAATTTACGAGTGATCTCTTCATTAGGGGTGAGAAGTTTTTCTCCGGTAGAGTCGTAGAACTCATAATTGTGGAAAAACTCATTTTTTATCTGTTTGGCAGGCACATAACTGCCAGTGCCGGTAAAAACACTATAAAGCTTACTCATTGCAAATTATTCTTAGTTAGCTTGACAACCTTACAACTTTTTATTGACCTCCCAGTCTTCCGTTAGGAATTACAAAAGTACATGATTTTTTCTAAATAAACTACAAACAGATAAAAATAACCATTTTAGTTGGATATATCACCGGTTGTTTTGGAAATGACCGGATTAGAGATATCCTCGTAGAGTTCCAGATCAAAATATCTGGCAGCCGCTGTCACATGGTCAAATATATCAGAGACAATATCTTCATACTGCACCCATACTGTGGTAGAAGTAAAAAAATAGAGTTCCAGGGGAAGTCCCTTGGATGTGGGTTGTAGCTGCCTCACAATCAGCAATAACTCTTTATGAACGCCGGGATGATTTTTCAGATAATTTTTGATATACTGTCTATACAGCCCCATATTGGTCAAATTCCTGCCATTGATAGAAAGTGATTTATCTACTCCCTTCCCCCGGTTGTATTCGTTGATCTCTTCACTTCTCAAACGGATATAATCTGCGATAAGCCCTATTTGCTCAAGTTCCTTTAGTTCCTCATCCTCCATGAAACGGATAGCCGACTGCTTCACGAAAACAGAACGTTTTAACCGTCTCCCGCCGGTATCTACCATGCCACGCCAGTTCTGGAACGATTCCGACACCAACGAATAGGGTGGAATAGTGGTGATGGTTTTATCGAAATTCCTGATCTTCACCGTAGTGAGTGAGATTTCAAACACATCACCGTCGGCATCATACTTGGGCATGGTAATCCAGTCACCAATACGCACCATATCGTTGGCCGATACCTGGATACTGGCCACAAATCCCAGGATAGGATCTTTGAACACCAGCATCAACACAGCAGAAAGGGCTCCCAAGCCAGTTAGGATATGTCCCGGATTCTGCCCGGTTAGAATGGAGAAAAGAACAATAAAACCGATACAATAGAGTACAATCTTCACTACTTGCGCATAGCTTTCCAATGGTTTGTCCCTCATCCTTGGTTTCTTCGAAAGAGTATCGAAAAATGCATTCAACACAGACATCAGGAGCCATATCACATAGAATATCAGAAAAATATCTACCAATTTATTGATAAACAACATTGTTTTCGGGAATTGGTCAAAAATAATAGGGATGGCACCTTTCACCAGACTATAGGGAATCACCATTGCCAGGTAATGAGGAAAACGCCTTTTTGCCAAATTTTTCAGGAATTCGGCACGAGACATCTTTCCGAAATGGGCGAGGATATTCTTCAGGATAATACGGGTGAGATATTGCACCATAAACACCAGTACAGTCAACACTATCAAGAGGATAGCCAGATTGATATACTTAGCCCAGGTATCAGTAATTCCGAAACTTTGAAGTAGTTGAAGCGACCAATCGCTGATGGCATTGGTCGAGCGCGAAATCTGCTGAATGTTTTCTTCGTTCATAAAATTATCTGCTTTTTAAATACCCAATTATACAAAGATAACCCCTACCAAACGATTTTACCCAATCATTGTTGAATAAAATAGATTTTATTCATTCGAACATTTTTTCGTGGAAAGGAAGAAAAAGTGGAAAAGCGGAAATAAAAAAGTAAGCTGAGTGCCTAAACAGACAGCTGGTTAGCTAAACAGTGTAAAGTATATTATCGCACAAAGCACACTTTTTCTCAAAGAATAATTGTATATTTGCCAAAGCAGTTCGCACTCCTACATATGAGTAGAGAAGGAGTTGCTCTCAAATTTATTATATCTAAACAACTTAACGGAAATATGGGAAAAGTACTGATCATTGGCGCCGGAGGTGTAGGGACGGTGGTGGCCAATAAAGTGGCGCAAAACAGTGACGTGTTCACCAAAATTATGCTGGCGAGCCGCACCAAAAGTAAATGCGACATCATTGCCGAAGATGTGAAGCGCCGCACAGGGGTATCCATTCAAACGGCCAAGGTGGATGCCGACAGCGTTTCGGAACTGGTTGTACTGTTCAATGAATATAAGCCGGAATTGGTGATTAATGTGGCGTTGCCCTATCAGGACCTGACCATTATGGATGCCTGTCTGGAATGTGGCGTACATTATCTGGATACTGCCAATTACGAGCCCAAAGACGAAGCCAAGTTCGAATATAAATGGCAGTGGGCATACAAAGAAAAGTTCGAGAAAGCAGGACTGACTGCTATTCTTGGTTGCGGATTCGACCCTGGAGTGACCAGTGTTTTTACCGCTTATGCCGCCAAACATCATTTCGACGAGATCCACTATCTCGATATTGTGGATTGTAATGCAGGTGATCATGGTAAAGCTTTCGCCACCAACTTCAATCCCGAAATCAATATCCGGGAGGTGACGCAGAAAGGTAAATACTGGGAGAACGGACAATGGGTGGAAACAGAGCCGCACGAAATCCATCAGCCGCTCACTTATCCCGAAATCGGTCCTAAAGAATCCTATCTGATCTATCACGAGGAGTTGGAGTCGCTGGTAAAGAACTTTCCCACCCTCAAGCGGGCGCGTTTCTGGATGACCTTCGGACAGGAGTACCTCACCCACCTGCGCGTAATCCAGAATATTGGTATGGCACGGATTGATGAGGTGGAATATAACGGACAAAAGATTGTCCCAATCCAATTCTTGAAAGCAGTACTTCCCGATCCGGGTGAACTGGGAGAGAATTACACGGGTGAGACATCCATCGGATGTCGCATACGGGGAATCAAAGACGGCAAAGAACGCACTTACTATGTCTACAACAACTGTAGTCACGAAGAGGCCTACAAAGAGACCGGCGCCCAGGGTGTGAGCTACACTACCGGCGTACCGGCCACTATTGGTGCCATGATGCTCTTAGAGGGTATCTGGAAAAAGCCGGGCGTTTTCAATGTAGAAGAATTCAATCCCGACCCGTTCATGGAACAACTCAACAAACAGGGATTACCCTGGCATGAACTATTCGACATTGATCTGGAAGTCTGAAAAAATTATTTTAAACCTTGCATTACCATTGCAAGGTTTTTTCTAATTTTGTCAATAATCTCAAAACAGAGAGCGATGAGAATCAAAAGTTTAGTTAATATTGTCGATTACGACAGGGATGATATTTATCGTATTATCAAGAGTGCCTCCAAGTTCAAGCAGAACCCCGATCGTGATCTATTGCAGGGGAAAGTATGCGCCACCCTTTTCTTCGAACCGTCGACTCGCACACGACTCAGCTTCGAGACGGCAGTCAATCGCCTGCGCGGACGTATTATCGGCTTCTCCGACTCGGCTACCAGTAGCTCTACCAAGGGAGAGTCGCTCAAAGATACCATTATGATGGTAAGCAACTATGCCGACCTCATCATCATGCGTCATCATCTGGAAGGATCGGCCCGTTACGCCTCGGAGATTTCACCCATACCAATAATCAATGCCGGTGACGGCTCCAACCAGCATCCTACGCAGACAATGCTCGACCTGTTCACTATCCACGAGACACAAGGGAGATTGGAAAACCTTACTATCACCATCGTGGGCGACCTGAAATACGGGCGTGCAGTACATTCGCTTATCCAGGGACTCTCCCACTTCAACCCCTCATTCAACTTTGTGGCACCAGAGGAATTAGGTATCCCCGATAAGTACAAAACATTCTGTGATAATAAAAAAATAACTTATAAAGAGTTCACCGAATTTGACCCCGAAGCGATCAGCAGAGCCGATATTCTCTATATGACCCGCGTACAGAAAGAACGTTTCACCGACTTGATGGAATATGAGAAAGTAAAGAATGTATATATTCTACGCAATCGTATGCTGGAAGATTCCAAAGAGAACCTGAAAGTATTACATCCTCTCCCACGCGTGAAAGAGATAGACCAGGATGTAGATGAGAACCCGAAAGCATACTATTTTGAACAAGCGAAAAACGGGATGTACACACGTCAGGCCATCATTTGCGATTTAATGGAAATTGAGGATGATATGTCAATGTGAATAATCTGAATAGTGTTAAAAACCCCCGGACCCTTAAGTTCTTGGGTGTAATTGATAATTAGTAATTAGTAATTTTTTAAAATCTATGGGAAAAGAACTACAGGTGGCAGCACTTGAGAATGGCACAGCCATCGACCATATACCCAGCGGTGCCGTTTTTAAAGTGGTCTCGCTACTTCAATTGCAAAAACTAAACAACCGGATCACTATCGGAAATAACCTGAAAAGCAGCAAAATGGGATCGAAAGGAATCATCAAAGTGGCAGATAAATTTTTCCGAGAAGATGAACTCAACCGTATTGCTCTGGTAGCACCTAATGTAAATCTGAATATTATCCGTAATTTCGAAGTGGTGGAGAAAAAAAAGGTGGTGCTTCCTGATGAAATCGTAGAGATCGTGAAGTGCAACAACCCCAAATGCATCACCAACAACGAGCCGATGAAAACCCGATTTCATGTGACTGACAAAGAGAAAGTGGAACTTCAATGCCACTACTGTGAGATAAAAATTAAAAAAGAAGAAGTTGTACTACTGTAATTCAGTTGTTATTCAGTAATTACTCGATTGTTATAATTGTTATTATGCCCGTCAATTTACCAGATAAGTTACCAGCGATAGAGATATTAAAAAAAGAACATATTTTTGTGATGGATGACTTGCGTGCATCCGCACAGGATATACGTCCTCTAAGAATACTGATTCTAAACCTGATGCCGATCAAGATCACGACCGAGACAGACCTGATACGGCTTCTATCCAACTCCCCGCTTCAGATTGAGATTGAATTCCTGGGACTATCCACACACACACCCAAGAATACCCCCATTGAACATCTCATGTCGTTTTATACCAAATTCTCCAAAATAAAAAATGCTTATTACGACGGAATGATCATCACAGGAGCACCGGTAGAGATGTTGCCTTTTCATGAAGTGAAGTATTGGAAAGAGTTCACACAAATTCTGGACTGGGCACATAGGCACGTCACCTCCACTTTCTATATCTGCTGGGGAGCCCAGGCAGCGTTGCACCACTTTTACGGTATCAATAAGTATCCACTGGATTCCAAGCTCTTTGGTGTGTTCAAGCACAAGATAAACGATCCCTCATTCCCATTATTTCGTGGTTTTGACGATGAATTTTACGCGCCTCACAGCAGGCACACCACAATCCTGTCCGAAGAGATCAACCGGCATCCTGCGCTGACCATTCTCTCAGAATCGGATGAAGCAGGTGTATATATTGTCACTTCGCGTGGCGGAAGGGAATTTTATGTGACCGGTCACTCCGAATATTCCCCCTTCACCTTACATAAAGAATATATACGCGACAAGGAGAAAGGAATGGACTCTGTGGCACTGCCTAAAAACTATTACAGGAACAACGATCCTGAACAACCGCCATTTGTACAATGGCGGTCTCATGCAAACCTTCTCTATATAAACTGGTTGAATTATTTTGTCTATCAGGCTACACCTTTTAATATTGCCGATATCGCACAGTTACAAGAGTTGTAAAAGAGAGAACCTGCCCAGTTCTCACTCCTCACTCCATTATTCCGGCGAACTTCAGGAAGACTGGCTTACTGAGATCTATATCCTGATAAGTGTCAGTCAATAATCCCGTCTCTGTATCGATACGGAATACCTGTATCTTATTATCATCCCTGCCGGCAACCAGAAGAAACTTTCCGTTAGGTGTAATCACAAAATTACGTGGATGGGTCGCCGTGGGTTGATAACCGACTCTTGTAAGTGTCCCATCATCAGGATTAATGGAAAAGATAGCGATTCCGTCAGCCTGCAACCGGTTCGAAGCATAGAGGAAACGCCCGTCGGGTGAGACATGGATATCGGCACTACCCCTGGCGTCCGTGGTATCGGCAGCAATTATCTGTTTTTGGGTTAACTGACCGAAAGCATAATCGAACACGATCACCTCTCCCGACAGTTCACCCAGCAAATAGAGGTACCTCCCCCCGTCGGGATGGAAATCGAAATGACGCGGTCCGGTACCGGCAGGCATCACAAATTCCTTCAGGCTGTTATCCAGCAAACCGGGTTGCCCCTCAAAGGGAGTATCGTTCACATCGAACCGGTAGAGCTTATCGCTCCCCAGATCGGCCGCAAAGAGATATTGCCCATCAGGAGAATATCGCACACTATGGAGATGAGGCCTTTTTTGCCGGACAGAATCGGGACCCGACCCTTTGAAAGAGATCATCGACACGGCGGAGGTGAATGAGCCATTCCCTTTTACCTGAAACGAAGTAATGGTCCCACCTCCATAATTTGCAGTATGCACATTCCGCCCTTTACTGTCTATAGTGATGTAACAGGGCCCGTCACTGTTTACTGGAGATGAGTTCAACAGTTCTATCTTTCCACTCTGCTTATCAAATGAGAAAGCACTTACCATACTACCTGACTCATTATTTTCACTCACCGAATAAATAAAACGCTCATCGGGGCTAAGAGTGAGATAGGACGGATTCTCGACCTCTACCATGCTGATCAGGGCGGAATTCCCCCTATCGGCATTGAATCGATATAAATATATCCCTTTGCTACCCTCCTCGGAAGTGTAGGTTCCCACCAAGAGAAACAAGTCTCCATCCATGGCCTCCAGTACCGGAAGTGTTTCTTCCGAGACTTTGCCATCACTCGCTTTTCCGGAACGGTTTCCCATACATGAAACCATCCACACCGCCACCATAACTGCCATCGCTATTTTTTTAATCATCTCTATTGTATACTTTATCATTTTTACAAACACCTCACTTTTCCATATCATCACTACCTTCCACTCTCCCATGCGCGAAGCACATTTCACGAAAGTAACTTATTTTTCCGAAACAAATTCTCTTTTTGAGAAAAAGTTTGCGAATGTGACTTGGACTCCGTATTTTTGCACCGTTAAAAAATTAAACCCGCTTGATAAACAGAAATTAATTATGCTGTCCGAAATATTATCCATCACCGGCCGTCCCGGTTTGTATAAACTTGTCTCCACCAATAAAAATATGAATATCGTAGAATCGCTAGCCGATGGAAAACGTGTTCCCATATACGCACAGGAAAAGGTGGTGGCCTTGAGTGATGTATCCATATACACCCAAAGTGGAGATACTCCGTTACGGGAAGTATTGAAAAAGATCAAAGAGAAAGAAGGGAAGCAACAGGTTTCCCTGGGCTCAAAATCGTCCTCCAAAGAGTTGTTCGCTTATTTGGGTGAAGTGTTGCCCGATTACAGCCGTGACAGCGTCTATGCCGGTGATATAAAAAAAATAATATCCTGGCATAACATTCTTACAGAGCATAACATCGACTTGGAAGAGGCGGATAAAACAGAGGAGAGCCTCTCTGATAAACCTGAAACCGAAGAAAAGGGAGAATAATTCTCTATAATGAATATAAAAGATATCTTTACCCGTGCGGGAGCCGGCACCATCTATATCCTGGTCATACTATTGGGGTTGCTGGGAGGCCGGTTTTCGTTCCTTGTCGTTTTCGGAGCCATATTGGGATCCGGGTTGTTTGAATTTTACCGCATGGTGGAGAAAGACACCTCCCACGACATCAGCAAGATATTCAATATCCTGATGGGAGTGACCATCTTTGTATCGGTCTTCCTCTATCTGGAAGATGTCCATACCTATCTCCTACCCGTCTTTATCCTCGCCTATCTCCTCATACTGATCGCCTCGGCCATTTTCCTGAGCAGGCAGGACGCACTCCACGGCATCATCTACTCGGTGTTCGGGCAGGTCTATATCACCATGCCGTTGAGCCTGCTCATGTTTATTTCCTATTCGCCCGACATGGCAGTCAGTGAGTACAATTGGGTCCCGGTACTGGCGCTATTTGTTTTCCTTTGGGTGAATGACACGGCTGCCTATTTCATAGGATCACTGATCGGCAAGCACAAGTTGATTGAACATATCTCTCCTAAAAAATCGATAGAGGGGTTTATTGCGGGTATCTTTTTCACTATCCTCGCCTCCCTAGTCTTCGATAGGCTTTACCCCGGTTTTTCCACTATTTTCTGGATGGGACTGGCCGTAGTAATTGCCCTGTCCGGCACATTGGGTGACCTGTTCGAATCGCTTATCAAGCGTACCTGCAACGTAAAAGATGCCGGCACTCTTATCCCCGGACATGGCGGTATACTCGACCGGATCGACAGCCTCCTTGTGGCAGTCCCCGCCGTTTATCTCTACCTGATTCTGTTCCATTCTTTTTGAGCAATTTCATCTTTTCAAAAAGAGACAAAAGAGGCTGTATAATTCTAAAATAATCCCGGATTATTACATCGCTCCTTTCTCCCGGAGGCGCTGCTGCCATTTCCAGGCCGAAGCCATGGTCTCTTCAATGGTCTCCACCGCTTTCCAGCCTAGCACGTTGTTGGCCTTATCGGGTTGCGCCCATATCTGCTCGATATCGCCTTCCCTCCGTCCGACAATCTTGTAGTTCAAAGGCTTTCCCGACACTTTCTCGAATACCTTGATCAACTCCAGCACCGAAAGGCCGGTTCCCGTTCCCAGGTTGAATATCTCCACCTTCTCGTCCGACTTCTCTTCCAGCATCCGTTCAATGGCGATCACATGTGCTCTGGCGAGGTCCACCACATTGATAAAATCGCGGATACAGGAGCCGTCGGGAGTATCATAGTCATCACCGAAGACGCTTAACTGCTGGCGAATGCCGATCCCTGTCTGGGTGATATAAGGTACCAGGTTCTGCGGCACACCTAAAGGCAATTCACCAATCTCGGCCGACGGGTGGGCACCGATCGGATTGAAATAACGAAGGATAATACTCTTGATGGGAGCGCCCGAATGCACAAAGTCACGAATGATCTCTTCGTTGATCTGCTTGGTATTTCCGTAAGGCGATGCAGCCGGCTTGACAGATGCATTCTCATCGATCGGATTTCTGTCGGGCTCTCCATACACAGTACACGAAGAAGAGAAGACGATCCCTTTCACGTTATGCTGTGGCATCAGTTCCAACAGGTTCACCAATGATACGAGGTTGTTGCGATAATAGATCAACGGTTTTTCCACCGATTCGCCTACCGCCTTGCTGGCTGCGAAGTGGATGATACCGTCGAAAGTATATTTCTTGAATAGGGCTTTCATCGCCTCAAAATCGGTACAATCGAGTTTATCGAAAAGAGGCCTTTTTCCGGTAATACGGGTAATACCTTCCAACACATCGGCATTAGAATTGGACAAGTTATCAATAATCACCACTTCATACCCCGCCTGTTGCGGTTCGACCACGGTATGAGAACCAATATATCCAGTTCCTCCTGTTACAAGAATCCTTTTTGACATAGACTTTATTTAATTACAAATTACAAATTACTAATTTCATCTAACC
>JBAYRG010000041.1:0-14321 GCA_041676805.1 Proteiniphilum sp. | reverse complement strand
ATATTCCTCGTAGTTTCCTGCGCGAGATGCTCTCCCGGGCTAGAATCTGCATTAGAACTTGCAGGGGATAGCCGTAAGGAGTTGGAATCTTATAGGTGTTGGTGTTGTTGCATATCATAGCGCCATAGGTATTCCGGGACCGTTCTCTGTGAGTGAAGACAGTATGAAGAAAATTAAATCATATAATACTGCTGCGCTCAACAAGCAAAAAGAGGAGAGAAGTGAAAAATATGATATAGAGAGCTTCACATTCCCGGTTAGTCCCCAATTTGCGGAAGAGTTGCACAAAAAGATGGTTTCGCTCATTGGCAATTTTAAAGGAAAAGGAGTTCCCCGTAGAATTATAGGAGGACATAGTGTCGTTTTCCGGAATGTGGTTGAAGATGAAGTGTGGTCATTAAGAATCAAAAATCCTAAAGTACATCCTCTTAAAGAGCTATGCATACAAATCCTAGCGGATGCGAAAACCAATCAATTAGATGAATCAAAGTATATGGCCGTATTGAATACACTAGAAGAATAACTGGTTAATATCCAGGAAATTGTGCTTGAAAAGTGGTATAATAAAAAAATAGGAGGATTTGCTAACCCTCCTAATTTCCTATCTACAGTTTTTTAGTATTACCATGCCCCTTTATTTGAGCTTCGCAATGTTGTTATGGACTTTATCCACTGCGTTGATCACATCGTCCATATCGGATTTTGTGCCGAGCATGAGTCCGCCATTCCAAATCCAAAGTGAAGAATTATAAGTCTTGATCAAAGCAGGACAATGGTTTTTCCGTTTGTACTCTTCAAAGTTCAGTTCGTTCGATGAGTAACATTTTTTATAAATGTCGGATTCGAACACCTCCTTAAGCATCGGTTGTCCATAGAGCGGATCGTCCGGGTAGCCGGTTCCTACGGGAATACCTTCTGCATTGAGCGCCTCGATGAACCGTTTACGAGGAACGCCTTTCATCTTGTCTTCATTATAGACCATACCATAAATGTAATAGGAGGCAGCAGTGGCTCCCTTGTGTAATTTGACAGGTGAGACACCGGGGTATGCCGCTAGTTTTTCATTCAGGTATGCTCCGTTTTCGTTTCTTATTTTGTGTTGTTCCTCCAATTTTTCCAGTTGGCACAGTCCTATCACTGCTTGGTACTCGGACATGCGAATTTTATTTGCCAGTATGAGTGCGGTGATGGAACTGATCTGACCGGACACCGATCCCGACGCGTAACCGAAATTATGGTAGGAATAGAGGCGATCGTAATATTCTGTGTTGTCGGTCAGGATCCCACCTCCTTCGCCAATAGGAAGGTTTTTCGATGCCTGGAAGCTAAAGCATCCGGCATCTCCCCATGTTCCTACTTTTTTTCCTCCGATTTCAGCCAGATGAGCCTGGCAGGCGTCTTCCACAACAAATAATTTATGTTCTTTGGCAATCTTCATAATTGCAGGCATGTCGGAAGGATACCCACAAATGTGAACCGGAAGAATGCCCTTGGTCTTGGGCGTGATTTTTTTCTTGATTTGTTCCGGGTCTATTTGAAAGGTGGTGGGATCAATATCCGCAAAAACCGGCATGGCTCCTTTGTAAAGAATACCAAAGATGGAGGCACTGAAGGTGTAGGGTGAACAGATTACCTCGTCACCGGGACCAATATTTGATTGCATCCATGCGGCGCTCAAGGCGTTGGTGCCATTCACAGTGGTGAGGCAGTGTTTCGAGCCATGCATTTCTGCCCATCTCTTTTCAAATTCGGCTACCTTTTTACTGCGTGACCAGACACGGTTGCCCATTACTTCGTTCATTGGGGCATTGAATTTTTCATCCCATTGCGGCCAATTTTGCCATTTCTTATCTCCTCGCACAGACTTCCCACCAAGGAGAGCAAGTTTATCTGATGTCTCTTTTGAATTAGCGAAAACGGGAGTAGAAACACCTGACATGGCTACTCCTGCTGTTGCCGCTGCTGCCGTTCCTAAAAAACGGCGGCGACTGATTTCTTTACTTTTCATGTTTGTTACTTTTAAATGAATATTGTTTTTTTTATTACTGTTATTAAAACGTTTGCTCCGGTTGATTATTTTATTGGATATAATCAACACTATTATCTCAATGGCTGTATTGCTCGATCACTTCTACCATTTCATCGGAGAAATAGGAATAGGCAAACAGGCAAAATCCCCGATAGCCGTATTGCTTTGCCATCTCAAGTTGCTGACCGACAATCTCTGCATTCATCGGTACCGTAACATTATCTTTTCGAGTGTACAATTTTAACCCGGGATATATTTTTTCCGCCATTTCTTCCGGGGTATAAAGTACTTGTTCATCAAAAATATCCTTCAGTATATCTATCCTGTCGGTATAATTCATCGGAAAAATATAGTCCACAATATTTTCGCTCAGGAGTTCCCTGCTATCCCTATAGATACCGTTAAATTGCTGAGGTCCCACTCCGGAAGCGGATGTAACGACTAATGCCGGATCTTTCTTTTTCACCATCTTGGTCAATTCGCGGTAAAGCTCCTTGATGTGGCTTGCCCTCCAGTCATTCCATTGTTTGCGTTTTTCCCCCATTGGGTCAGGACCGGTTATTCCCGCCTCTTTTCGCAGCCCATTAATCGCATCTCTGAAATAATCCATTACTTGTGGAGAGTCGCTGCTCATTAGTTGGAAGCCGATAACCGCCACTTTCCCCTTCTCTTTCCGGTTCACGGTCACCACGGGTTCATCCGAATCCAGACGGGCAATGATCTCCGCGCCCTCAGGAATCAAGGAGCTTCCTGAAATCCTAACTTGAAGTGCATCGATCGCTTTTCCAAATAGTCCATCCGAAGTCTGCAATTTAATCTGTTCGGTCTTAAAACCTTCCACCCCTTTCAAGCCCGTCAGCTTACGGGTCGACTCCTTGCCTAATAGGTTGTTGTCGGGAGAAATCCAGATGATGTCGCCCCCCCGTTTCACATACCTCTCCAATGCTTTGGCCATATCGTCGGGAATATGATTATAGTAGGAGATGATAAGCAATCCTGGAGCTCTTAACCCATCAATATTGGCTATTTTTTCAGACACATAGGCATACCCTATGCCCGTCCGGTTAAGATTTCTTTCAAGAACACCTAAAGTGGCTACATGCGGAGTGCTTGCGTCGGGACACAACATCCTGACCGGATAAGGATCGTGTTCGGGTGCGACAATCCGTTCGGGGTGATCGAAGAAATCCCTGGGGTCAAAATTGAAAGAGCTTTTAAAGCGGTTGGCGGCCGCTTCGGAATAATCGAAAGCCGCATTCCAGTAGCGGGAATAATCAAGGTGAATGCCGTCAATATCATATTCCAGCAATTCCTCCAGTACCGATAACAGATAAGGGTTCACGTCAGGATGCGCCGCCGAAAGGTACACATGACTATAGTTATTGTCAATAAACGGTTTACTTACCCAGTCGGGATGTTTGGGAGTAGAGTAATAGGTACAACTCCATGGCTGCACTTTCATACCGGCGGCATGCGCTTTTTCAATCAAGTAGGCGAGCGGGTCATACTGTTCATCGGCATTTACTTTGCCAATGAAATTCTTCGATTTGAACCATACTTCGTTCCGAAGCATGACATCGGGTAGGAGCATGTTGATTCCTGCCCGGCTACACTTTTCAATCAGGTTATCTACCGTTTCGCGATCTTTGAATCCCGGAGGATCCACCCAAAGGGCTCGGATTTGAAATTGAGGCTCTTGAGCTGCCTTATTCTGGTTTTCGGCACATCCTGTGAGAAGCATACCCGCTATAACGATTGGGATCATCATGGAGAGGCGTGGGCGGTGTGACTTTTTCTTTAATGTTTGTATAATCATTGAAAGCATGTTGTAAATAGTTATCTAAATTGATTCATACAAGTTTCTTTCCAAGATGCATATCGTACGATGGATGTATATATCCGGCATTTAATAAGATTTTTGTACTTATCATTTGAATTCACATGAGTAGTTGTGGGCTGAAATAGATAGCAAAAGTAACTAAAAAACCAAATCTCCATAACCTTATATTTTTGAAAAATAAAAGGTTATGGAAATGGGTTTCCGTGCAATACAATGACGCTCTCTGCTATCAATAGTGCACGGTTAAGCTTCAATCGTTAATCTACGACCCAGTAGGTTTCGATTGGATCGAAATCGAACTCGTAAAAATCGCCGTTTTCGTCAATAGCAATCAGTTTTTCTCCGAAAGAGAACATTTTTACAAATCGATCCCATCCAGATCCGATCTTGTAGGTGTTTCGAATGGCTCCACTGGTTGAAGTCTGGAAGCTCCAAAGGTCGCCGTTCTCATCTACCGATATCAGGTATTGGTGTTCAAACAACGCTACAGGATTGTAGGGAAATGTACTCATTTGTTGCACCCCATTCGTAGCAGGCCAAGTCGCGTTATTTTGGGCGTACCAGCTTCTTAATTGGCCTCCATTGGAATCAACCGAATAGAAAAATCCTTTGGACGGGATTATCACCGGCATACTGAATCCTGCTCCCATATGAGCGGCACCGGTGGGAGTTCTCACATAGACCAGTTCGATGTTGTTTTCGATCCGTAACATATACACGTTATTGTCGAGCCCAACTCCGATAAACTTGTCATCGTCGTAAAAGAAGAAATGACGATAGATTGATTTGGGAACCAAGTTGGGATATGATTCGACTTGACTCCAGTGACCGTCCTGGTCCATCTCGTGCAGTATTAAATCTCCTTCAAGATTCCATTCATAGATACTGTTGTTGTTAAAGGTGGAATAGTAGCTGGCAGGATTTCCCGGAAACGTTATTTTCGTACCGCCGCTTTGTTTCACCTTTGGCGCTCTAATTGTATGGTAATCACTATATACCGTATCCATACCTTGGGGCAGAAAGAATATATTTCTGAAGTTAAACTCTCCTCCATCCTTAAAACCGGTCAACTCCAGTTCGTTGGTTTCTCGCCCTATCCTTATAATCTGTTCAGTACCGGCGTTGTCGGTATAAATAATTTGGGAATAGACCACACTGTCTCCAACGGCAGCAGGTGTCAATTTCAAGTTGAAAACCGATTCTTTGTTGTCGTATACGGTGTATGTAATCCTCCTTGCACGCAGCAAATCGGCAAAATTTCCGCCCCATGAGGTTACTGCAACCTCGGAGAAGAGGGAGTATTCCCCCTTGCTGTTTTTGTTGCGGAATTCGTAAAGAGTGGCTCCTTCTTGTAGATTATCAATGATAATTGAATCCTTTTGCAAGCCGGGAGACTTACGTGCAAAATCCAACTCCATGGAGTCTTTACGTTGATTCCAATAGATAACGGTCTTTTCTATTCTTGGATCGGCACCGATGTACCATGTTACCTTCGCTCTTCCAAATCCGGGAAAGGTTTTCAATGAGTCAACTTTCCCGAGATAAACTATCTCATCTCTTTTTGCATATTCACTCTGGGTCTCATTCATATCGCCACAAGATATGAACCCTGCCAATGTTACCATCAGTACCAGAGAAATGCCAATCAGTTTATTTATATTCTGTTTCATCTGTTTATATTTTATTCTTGTGGAACCGTATTGTCACCGTAGAAAGTAAGCTCTCCGCAGGAGAAATAGTTAGATAAGGGTGGGTCTACAAAAGAGGTCATCTTGCGAACGAAAAATCGGATATAACGCACCGGCTTTGCATCAATTGGCATTTCCATCTCATTACCTCTTTCTGCTAATGCGTTTCTGTCGGCGGCAGCGGTGTAATAGGGGGCCTGATGATAGCCCAGATATTCCCAATCGCTCTTGAAAGTCCTCTCCGGCAACGCTTGCGTGGGGTCTTGATTGTGTATATGTCCGGTGACGAGGCTTAACGAGTCGAGCCAGTAAGTGTTGCTGGGAATGCTGGCAAAATCAATGTTGTCAGTTCCCCATATCTCCCACGCTACCACATTTGCCTGTCCGTACGGTTGGTCCACATGATAAAAGTGATGCAAGATGCGGCTGAGCTTTACCGTCTGTTTCATGTCAATGGTAATGGATAGCCCGCTTCCACCGTTCTGTGTCAACCATCCGTTGAAGCCGGTATTCACAATTCCGTCCCATAATTTTGATATCGGGTAAGTGGTGGTGTTCAAGTTAGTGATATTGTCAAAAGGAATTTGAGAACGAAAATCAACATAGGGTTTCGGTATCATCGTTTCAAAGAATGGCGTGGTGAGAAACTCTATCGTATCTGACACATTGCCCCACTTGTCTTCGAAAACGAGTCCGAAAAGGGTTTCTACCGAGGGATATCCCTCAGTTCCCCTGAATTTCACGGTATCTACTTCTATTGTTGAGAAAACCATTTCCCGGTCGTCAAACCGATAATACAGTGAATCGTCGTAGGTCATTAATCGGGCACCCAATTCGGTCTGGAGGGGATTCTCCCATATGGCGGTAACTCCGCCGAATCCCGGCAGCAGTTGTATTGAGTTTGAGGCAATATCGATCACTGATTCTTTCGGCTCGAACTCAATTTCTAACGGTTCGGATCTTTGTTCAAACTTATTTACTTTATAGAGTTTGGCTTTCACATGATCTACCCGGTGGAATCCCTCTATGGTGAGGGTATTGTGATGGATGGAGGATTTTTCGGTAAATATTTTACCGTTTCGTTCATATTCCGCCATCACATACATGATGTCGGGATCGTTGGGAATCGTATAGGTGATAATTGCCCCCCCGTTAATATTCTCTATGCTCAAGCCCACTTCGCTAAGGGGCGCCACATTCCATGGACCGGACGGTTCTTTAGGCGCTGTAACGGCTACCTCTTCGCAAGCGTAGAAGGCGAAACACAACGCCAATACTGTGAGGATATAACTATATATTTTCATATTCTATTGTTTTTTTATGATTGAAAAAACATGGTGATTATTGCCAACCATAAGTTTGTACCAGGTTGGAATTGATTCTCAGATCGTAGTTGCGGATCGGCTGGAGATAATCCCTGAAAGTAACCGACCGACCTTCTTTATATGTCACTGGAACATAGAATGCTTCCGCCTCCTTCTCACTGACGGACCACCGCACGCTGGGGAGTGACCAGTAACGCTCGGCTAATTTCCAGCGACGCACGTCCCAGGAGCGCTGCGCTTCGAAAGCCAGTTCAATCAACCGTTCTTGCTGGATAATATCACGCATGCCAATTTTATTCCATGGTTTGTCGGGAGTATTGGAATGTTCCTCCCATGACTCCGCCACACCTTTCAACCCCGCCTTTTCCCTGACCAAGTTAATCCAGTAGTGGACTTCAGCATCGGGTTCTTCTTTTACTTCGTTCAGCGCTTCGCTATAGAGCAGATAAAGATCTGCCAGGCGAATCATCGGGAAGAAGTAGTTACGCGGGGTATAGCGATAGTCGGGGTTCCCTTGGCTGGCGGAAGATTCGTACGGGGTGACTTTTTTTGCCTGGTATTTTCCATGGGTATGCACTTCACCGTTTCTCCATCTCATAAAGGGTGAGAAAGTAGCTCCCCCATCTTCTGTTGCGGAGGCGAGTTCCACGAATCCCCGGTCAAAAGCGAGACTGGCATAGAAGCGCGGTTCGCGGTTGTAATGTATCTCAGCTGTGGTCTCACCGGTAGCGATATAGGATTGATGATTGTCTCCCGGTGTGGCGCGTCGTACATTGAAACGGTTGGCGTAGTTGTAGTCTTTGTCTTCATTGATGGGTACCCCGTTGTTGGAGTAGAAGAGTTCTACCATATGCCACGATGCTTGGTGTAACCCTACATAGGATTGGTAATCTTCCACATACATATAAGGAAAAAATTGCTTAAGCAGATTCCCGAGGATATGATATCCTAATCCTGCGGCATTCCCTTTTCCATCGGCAGAGATATCCATGCTTACCCAAATTACTTCGGGGTTTCTTTCCGGTTCTTCGGTAATGGTCTTGCGAATGGTCATTATCTGTACCAGGGTATCATTCATGTTATAGGCTCCTGCGGTGGCGTATTTATTGAATTTATACAATTGCTTGCCGTTGTTGTGCGCTGTTTCTATAGCAATTTTGATAGCCTCGGCGGCACGTTCCCATTTCGAGCGGTCGTAAGTGTCGGATATCAACTGAAGACCGCGGTTGTCCACCCATTCCCTGTAATCGGTATTGCCGTTGAAGAGGGGGCTGGCTGCCAGTGTCAGCAATTTTGCTTTTACCGACATGGCGATGATCTGATCGATTCTTCCCAGTTCGGTATTGATGTCGGGAAGACTCGGGGGAAGCAGGAGAATGGCCTCGTCCAGTAAATTGGCGATATAGTCCACGCACACGTCTACCGGTTCACGATATACTTGTAGCTCCTCCGGTGTGGCCGATAGCGGTTCTTCTTCATCGGCGATCACGATAGGACCGTAGAGCTGTAACAGGAAGAAATGGTAATAGGCCTTCAGGAACTTCACCTCTCCTATCCAACGACTCCGTTCTTCTTCCTGGATATCCTGCGGGATATGAATGTTGTTCAGGAAAATATTACAATCACGAATGGCGACATATAGAGGTTTTCCCCCGTTTATTCCTGTCCAGTAATTCTGATAGGGATCGTTGGTGTTTTGTGCGCCATCGGCAATCATGGCTGCTGCCGATCTGTTGGAGCGTGAGTCTCCATCACAAATAACTTCATCCCTGCTGGTAAACCATGTGGGATAAAAGAAAGGATCAGTAATATCTGGGAGATGCGAGTAACAGGTTCTCAGGAATTTCTCCGCTACCGAACGGTTCGAAAAGGCATGATGCAGGTCTGGCGCATCGTTCGGTACTACATCCAGATAGTCGCAACTTATCATTCCCAGGAAAAAGATAGCGACTGTTATTTTTATAATATTTTTCATTCTGTGTGAAATTAAAAATTAATATTGACACCAAGATTAAAAACTCTTTGTACAGGGTATCCCAATCCGTTACTTCCCATCTCGGGATCCCACATTTTGAATTTGGACCAGTGGAATAGATTCGTGCCGCTAACATAGACACGGAACATACTCACATTGATTTTTTTTGTAAACCTGTCAGGCAGGGTATAACCGAACTCTGCCGATTTTAGCCGGACAAAGCTGCCATCGCGCAACCAGTGGGTACTAGAGACAACATTGTTAGGCACCGCTATATCCGCCAAGCGGGGCCAGAAGGCATAAATATTCCGGTTGGTTTCCGACCAGTGGTCGTCTGCAATATACTTCAACAGGCCCCTCTCTCCCGAATTGTTGCGGACAAATGGAGAGATATCGCTTGCATTTATAAAGAAGGAGGAGCGGGCCGAACCTTGAAAGAAAGCGGAGAGGTCGAATCCTTTGTATCCCATGGAAAATCCAGATCCCCAAATCACCTCGGGCACACTCGGGTAACCGATGGGTACGATATCGTCTGAGTTGATGACGCCGTCACCATTGATATCCTTGTACTTGATGTCTCCTGCTCCGTAACGGCCTCCCAACTCCTGTTTGGGTGAGTTGTTCACATCCTCCTCATCGATAAAGAAGCGCTCGGCAATATAGCCCCGATGTTGATTCAGTTTTGTTCCAACCCTATACTTCCAGGGAGCGTCGCTGTAATCGGGTTCTTCTAATTTGTCGTATTTCGCGCTTGCATAGGTAAAGTTCCCGTTGATTACTGTCCAGAAATCGGGGGAGAAATTTTTCTGCCATTTCAACTCCACTTCAAACCCTTTTCCTTTGGCTATACCCACATTGGCATCCGGTATTGACCGTAACCCCACGGTGGAAGGAATATCTGTTCTTTCTTGTAGGATGTTTTTGCGGGTTTCCTTGAAAAAATCGGTCAGTATGGTCAATTCGTTGTCAAACAGGCCAAGTTCCAGTCCGAAGTTAGACTTCTTGGCAATTTCCCAGGTTATCGATTCGTTGGCATATCGAATAATAGTGACACCGCTTCTGCCGGCCCTGTTCGTGCCGAACGGATAACCAGTCCCATTCATAGATACCTGGGAGAGATAGAAGAAACGATCGTACCGGTCACCAATCTGGTCGTTTCCTACCAGCCCGTAGGTGGCTTTCAGCTTCAGGTTGGAAAGAATATCCTTGGTTCCTTCCATAAAGGACTCGTTAGACAAGATCCAACCCGCTCCAATGGATGGGAAGAAGCCGAAACGGTTGTTTTTGGCAAAGCGTTCGGTGCCGTTGTATCCGAAATTGAATTCAGCGAGATAACGGGAATCGTACCCGTATGCCAACCTGCCTGCTGTGGAGAGATTCCTGCGAGGCAGGGTGCCATAAAGCGGGTTGTTGGCCACGGTGACATAGCCTCCTTCGTTTCTTATTGTTCCTACCAACAAGGCATTGATGTCATGTATATCGTCGATTTTCTTGTTGTATCCCAATCTCACTTCGCCATAGATGGCAGAGGTGATATCTCTTCCTCCACCGGTATAGCCTAAATATTCAGTGCCTCCATCTGGGTTGAGCGGTATCAATTGATAGGTTCCGTCGATGGTGGTGGCAGGGAAGTAATAGAATGGGGTATAACCGCGGGATAGACTGAAGGTTGCATCGCGTTTCACGTTGAAAACGCCCTTCACAAACAATCCCTCCAACTTTCGTTGGAATTTGTGTTCCAACTCCATTTGAATCAGCATCATCGATCTGTCATTTTCCTGGTATCCCGAAACTAATCTTGCTACAGGATTGACCATGGTTTGCTCTAGATCTCTCCCAAAAAGGATGTGGTTGGCTGCTTCACGCTCTTCATCTTTGGGGTAATAGGGCAAGAACAGCGTGGGAGGGGTATTTCGTGACTGGTGAAAAGCCAATACCGCTCCTGATACCGACGATGTTTTCCCGCTACTAGTCCAGTTACCGCTTTGCGGACCGGTAGTCGTGTCAAACTGGCCGTAAGCACGTATAATGGCAGTGGTAACAGGCGTCAACTTGATAGTAACATTGGAACGTACCTGGATTTTGTTGATGTCGATATTGTTATTGAACAGATTGTCTTTACTCTCTTTCAGAATACCGGTATCGTGCGCATAGGCGGCGGCGAGGTAATACTGTACCGCCTTTCCTCCGCCGGTTATGTTCATGTTCACCCGCTGGTTGAAAGTGCGGGACTTGATCATGTAATCGTACCAGTTAACAGATGGATACAAGATGGGGTTGCTTCCCATTTCGGTCTCCCGTATCTTGGAAGAACTGTAAGGAAGCGCCACCAAGGCATCGCGTGTCCTAACCGCTTCGTTATGCAACCGCATATGGGTGATAGGATCTGCCATTTCAGTTAATTCCGTATTGGAGGAGGAGTTGATTTCAGCCCTTATATTGATGGAGAGCAGGTCCGCTTTCCCCTCCTTGGTGGATACCAAAATCACACCGTTTGCGCCGCGTGCCCCGTACAAAGCCGCCGCATTGGCATCTTTCATCACAGAGAAAGATTCAATATCGTCCACGTTCAAACGGGACAAATCTCCGGTGGTCATTTCGATACCGTCAATCAGGATCAAAGGGTCTTTTTTCCCGTATGCACTAAAAGAGGTAATACCGCGGATAAAAAACTCGGCATTGTCCAGCCCGGGTTCACCGGAACGCTGATAGGCGATTACCCCTGACATTCTACCGGCAAATGCCGAGGTGAGGTTACTGGCAGGTACACGCAAATCAGATGGCTTGACAGCCGAGATTGAACTGATCATACTCTCTTTCTTTTGCGTACCGAAGGCTGATACTACCACCTCCTCCAGTGCGATCACATCTTCTTCCATGACAATGGCCACATTATTGGCGCGCGAGGCTCTTTCCTCCTTTGTGGTATAACCGATAAATGAATAGACCAGTGTCTCATTAGGCGAACACTCGATTGAATACTTTCCTTCGGTGTCCGTTATGGTACCTATGCCTGCCCGTTCCTTTATTGCCACGGTGACACCCGGCATGGAAAATCCATCTTGGTCAACCACTAAGCCGGAAATTTTCACTCTTTGTTGTGTCACATCCCGCACCATCTCCGTACTTATTGATCTATTCTTTCCGGAGACATTCCACTCTTTGCTTTCAGAAGCATTGCTCTTATTAGCAAAAAGTACGCTAAAAATCATCATAAAAATTATGATGAAGGATAAATTAAAACGTTTTTTTACTTTCATCTGTTTTAGATTTACATTTTTTAATTATTTGATAGCTTTGTCGAATACCCTTCCACCTCTTCCTTTTTCATTGTCATCACTTAAAAGTTTATGTCTAATGGGGATTCATCATCTAAACATACCTTCTTATTATATTACAAAGAAAAATAAAGTAAAATATATGAAAGTTTGTTTTGCGAAAATAAATCCTCAAAGAGCGTTAATCTTTACTCTATTCATCTCTTTTAAGATGCTGTTTTATGGGGAGCCATGTGCTGGATGGTTATTATTTTTATCGGACAGTTTGTTTCTCATCATTTTGAGAACTTTCTCATTTGCTTCGATCAAATGCGTTATAGTACCCGCTTCTATCCAGTTTAAGATACGATCTTGGTGATAAAAAGGTTCTATAAATGTCTCATTTTCGAGGAGAGCGACGAAATTCGCGAAATAACCATCTGTTTCGGATAGGAGGATAAACCTTGCTTTCAACAAGTTGAATTCTTTAATTTGCTGATTGATTGTTTTGACATAGGCGCGGGGTGTATATCCTCTCATATCGGTTTCTTTCAATATCTCTTTTACAAAGATGCCTGCCTGTTTGTCGGATACCGGCCATTTTTTTCCCAATAGGCCGGCGATGGTCGGCGCCAAATCGGTATGTTCGAAATAATCGAGTTGTCTTCCTTCGGCAATGCCGTTTCCCACGAATAGCAACGGGGTTTTCCAACTCTCCTCGTCAAACAGCGGATGCCACCCGATATGGCTTTGTCCGTGATCGGATGTGACGATAAGGACTGTTTCATCCCACATGCCGGATTCTTTGAGGAAGTCCACAAATCGGCCCAACTGCGCGTCGGCGTTCTCTATTGCCTCCGCATAGGGAGAATTGGGTGCGAAAATATTTCTGTAATAGGGTTTATCCGGTGTGCTTTGAGAGATATCATAGCCCCTTTGGCCTGCTCTTTGAAGATGTACGCGCATCAATACCGGCGCTTGACTTTTCAGGATATTGATGGCGCAATCCACCACTTCGGCGTCGGAGAAGGTGTCATCCATCACGAGTGTGGAGAATCCTCTTCCCACCGATTTGTAGGCTGTTGTGTTTACCACGAACGCGGTTTGCTGTTGTGGTGAGAAAAGTTCTTGCACCATCATGTTTTCGGGAGAAAGGAAGAGTGTCCCCTCATGTAATACCGGATTGGGAAATGAACAACTGTTAAATTTGCTGTACTCTCCCACGGTGGGATGATGGGGAATAATCACGTAAGATTGCTCAATATAGGTTCCCTGTTCAATTAAATGATGGAGTGTCGGCATCTTCAGGCGCCGGGGAGCTTCCCAATGAAGCCCGTCGATCCCGAATAGGATCACTCTCTTAGGTAGTGCCTGTGCCGTAGCATGCAGTAAGAAGCAACTAATTATCAGGTATATTATTTTTTTCATAAATATTCCTTATTGATTGACAGGATTTTTCAATGATGACGTTTTGAGGGTTTTTTTCCATTCCCGCACGCCCGGTGAGCGGGGAAATTGGTGCGCCCTCAACCAATCGCCTTGTATATGGTACCATAGCGACTCCCCGAGGTTATAACGAAGCACCACGCGATGTTCCTCCGGTTGTTTGTCGAGGAACAGGTATTTACTTTTGGGGAAGATCACCCCGGTTCCTATCCAGCCGATTTCGGGATCCTGGTATCCCCATGATCCCATGACTCCCGATTCCTTGTCGCAGAAGAAACTTTCGGTAGTCAAGGCCGTCAGGGTAAGGCCTATCATGAGTGTTTGCCCCGGTTTACCTCCCTCTGCAATCACCTCTATGGGAGAGTCTTTCCTGCCGGCAATGGCAGAAGGACGAATATAAAGGGTGTAAGGACTTTCTTCGGGTCCCACACTCTTTGCCATAAACTCGAGCGTGACACTGTCGGCAGTTTCTTTGACCAATCGTGCTGTGATTACCGGATCTCCGGGATTTTTCTCACTTCGGACGGGATAGGCGACGCCGTCGACATATAAGATTAATCCTCCGCATCCGCCTGTTTTCCCCACATGCAGGATATCCATTCCCCATCCGTTTATATCTTTATGGTAACTGTTGCCTTGGGCAATGGATGGATAGATCAATGTGTCGACTCGTTTGGCAAACAGATCGAAATGACCGTCATAACAACGAAAGGCTGCTTTTTCGGATTCCCATCCCCAGTTAGGAGGCAGCCAGGTATTGT
>JBAYRG010000040.1:0-14409 GCA_041676805.1 Proteiniphilum sp. | reverse complement strand
TTGGTGATAGGCTTATCGGGGAAAATACGTACCCAAACCTGTCCCTGACGCTGCATATAACGCGTCACAGCGATACGCGCAGCTTCAATCTGGCGTCCGGTAATCCATTTAGATTGCAGTGATTTTATCCCGAAAGAGCCAAACGCCAGCTGGTTGCCCCGTCCGGCACTGCCTTTCATACGGCCTTTCTGCTGTCTTCTGAATTTTGTTTTCTTTGGCTGTAACATATTTTCTTCAATTAAGCATTGTTTTTATTTCTTCTGCGTCTGCCGCCTCTGCCACCACCTTCATTGCGATTGCCGCCACGGTTACCTCCTCCGGTATTGCCGCGGTTTTCCTTGGATGTGGCGAATGAAGGAGCAAGATCTTTCTTGCCATAGATCTCACCACGGCAAATCCATACCTTGATCCCGATCAACCCCACCTTGGTGAGCGCTTCGGCATGTGCATAATCGATATCGGCACGGAAAGTGTGCAATGGAGTTCTCCCCTCTTTATACATTTCCGAACGGGCCATTTCAGCTCCGTTCAAACGACCTGATACCTGAATTTTGATCCCTTCGGCTCCCATACGCATGGTGGAAGCGATGGCCATCTTCACGGCACGGCGATAGGCGATCTTACCTTCGACCTGGCGCGCCACGTTGTTGGCAACGATGACCGCATCAAGTTCCGGTTTTTTGATTTCGAATATATTGATCTGGATATCTTTATCGGTGATTTTCATCAACTCTTCCTTCAACTTGTCGACCTCCTGGCCTCCCTTGCCGATAATAATACCGGGGCGGGCTGTGCAAATGGTGATCGTCACCAGTTTGAGTGTCCTCTCAATCACGATGCGGGATACACTTGCTTTGGCAAGACGGGTATTCAAATATTGACGGATCTTGCTATCTTCCAGCAAGATGTCGCCATAATTATTTCCGCCGTACCAGTTAGAGTCCCATCCCTTGATGATCCCTAAACGATTTGCTATCGGATTTACTTTTTGTCCCATCTTATTAGTTTTGTTCTTGTTCTTCTTTTTTGAATGTATCTACCACAATCGTCACGTGATTGGAGCGTTTGCGAATCCTGTATCCGCGTCCTTGCGGAGCCGGACGAAGTCTCTTCAGCATAGATCCTTCATCTACGGATATGGTCTTAATATAAAGTTCACCGGTTTCGGCTTTACGTTCGTTTTTCTGTTCCCAGTTGGCAATGGCCGACAGCAACAGTTTCTCAACCTTGCTTGAGGCTTCTTTATTGGAGAATTTCAAAACACCCAATGCTTTAAACACCTCCATGCCACGTACCATATCTGCTACATAACGCATTTTACGGGGCGAACTGGGAACGTTTTTCAACACCGCGAAAGAAACCTCTTTACGCTCCTGTTTTCTTTGTTCGGCTGATATTCTTTTTCTAGCACTCATCTCTTTTTCTGTTTTTTATTTCGTTAAGCGCCCTGATTATTTCTTCCGGTTACCTGCATGGCCACGGAACGTGCGGGTTACGGCAAATTCGCCAAGTTTATGTCCCACCATATTTTCAGTCACATAGACAGGAATGAATTTGTTCCCGTTGTGTACGGCGATGGTGTGTCCCACAAAATCAGGTGATATCATCGAAGCGCGCGCCCATGTCTTGATCACGGCTTTTTTGCCGCTCTCATTCATGGCGTTCACTTTTTTCTCTAATTTCAGACTGATATACGGACCCTTTTTTAATGATCTGCTCATAGTTGTTTATTAATTAATCAGATTACTTCTTTTTTCTTCTCTCTACGATGTATTTCGAAGAATGTTTTTTAGGCGCTCTTGTTTTCAAGCCCTTTGAATATAAGCCTTTGGCTGATCTGGGATGGCCTCCCGACGCGCGACCTTCGCCACCACCCATCGGGTGATCGACCGGGTTTTTCACCACACCACGGGTGCGGGGACGGCGTCCGAGCCAACGAGAGCGGCCGGCTTTACCTGATTGTTCCAGAGCATGGTCCGAATTACCAACACTTCCAATAGTAGCTTTACATGCCGACAAAATTTTGCGAACTTCACCGGAAGGCATCTTGATAATGGCATATTTCTCTTCACGAGATACCAATTGCGCGAATGTCCCGGCAGAGCGTGCCATCTTTGCCCCTTGTCCCGGACGCAATTCAATGCTATGAATTACGGTACCGATGGGTATAACCGACAAGGGTAATGCATTTCCAACTTCAGGAGCCGCTGACGGCCCCGACATCACTGAGGTTCCTACTTCAAGGCCGTTGGGCGCAAGGATATACGTTTTCACTCCATCGGCATAATACAATAATGCGATGCGTGCCGAACGGTTGGGATCGTACTCTATGCTTTTTACTACGGCCGGGATACCATCTTTTGTCCTCTTGAAATCGATAATCCTGAAACGTCTTTTGTGTCCGCCACCAACATTCTTAACGGTCATCTTACCCTGGCTATTGCGACCTCCCGACGTTCTTTTACCAACCACAAGAGACTTCTCCGGCACACTTGCAGTGATCTTTTCAAATGAACCGATAATCTTGTGTCTTTGCCCCGGTGTTGTGGGCTTTAATTTACGTATTGCCATTACTTTTTTAGATATTGCTAAATAAATCGATTGTCTCACCTTTCTTCAAGGTGACAATTGCTTTCTTGTAGGATGAGGTACGGCCCTGGACAACGCCTGACTTTGTGTAGCGGCTTTTCAGCTTACCATCATACTTCATCGTATTCACGCTTTCCACATGCACGTTATAGAGCGCTTCAACGGCATTTTTAATTTCAACCTTATTAGCAGAAGGCTCCACAATAAAACCATAACGGTTCTCGAATTTTTCCGTTATCTCGGTTTGCTTCTCTGTGAATATGGGTTTTACTATTACACTCATTTTTATTCTCCTTATGCTTTAAACAGGTTATCGATTACAGCTACCGATGATTCCATCATCACCAGACCGGCACAATTCATAATCTTGTATGTATTTATGTCAGAAGCTGTTATCACATTGACACCGCTCAAATTTCGAGCCGACAAATATAGGTTTTTATTTTGATTCGGCAAAACGAAAAGTAGCTTTTTATCAGCAAGTTGCAGACTCTTTGTCAACTCCACAATCTGCTTGGTTTTAGGGGTGTCGAAAGTAAAATCTTCCACCACAACAATGGCATTGTTCTTGGCTTTCAGTGAAAGGGCCGATTTACGAGCCAACGCCTTCACTTTCTTGTTTACTTTGAAACTATAATCGCGCGGCTTAGGACCGAATACACGACCACCACCTACCAATACGGGCGATTTGATGTCACCACGACGGGCGCCACCGCTACCTTTCTGACGGATCAGCTTACGGGTGCTTCCAGCGATTTCACTTCTCTCTTTCGACTTATGCGTACCCTGACGCCGGTTGGCCATATATTGTTTCACATCCAACCAGATAACATGATTATTGGGTTCAATCCCGAAAATGGAATCGTCGAGTGTCACCTTCTTATCTGTTACCTCTCCTTTGATATTATATACGCTTAATTCCATCTTATTTCTCTATTGCTACGATTGAACCTTTACTCCCCGGAATAGAACCTTTTAACAATAGAAGGTTGTGCTCGGGAATTACTTTGATTACTTGCAGATTCTGAACAGTTACCCGTTCATTACCCATCTGCCCGGCCATACGGGTACCCTTAAATACTTTCGCGGGATAAGAACAGGCTCCGATTGCTCCGGGTGCACGCAACCTGTTGTGTTGACCGTGAGTGGACTGTCCAACACCACCAAAGCCATGGCGTTTCACTACACCCTGGAAACCTTTACCCTTCGATTTTCCAATCACGTCCACATAGACAGTGTCGTTGAAAAGATCTACTTTGATCTCCGATCCGGCTTTGTAGTCGTTTCCAAAACCTTTGAACTCGGCCAAGTGTCGCTTGGGGCTTACTCCGGCTTTCTTAAAATGCCCTTGTTCAGCTTTGGGGGTATGCTTCTCTTTCTTATCTTCAAACCCGAGCTGAATAGCATCGTAACCGTCGTTTTCAACGGTCTTCACCTGAGTGACCACGCAAGGACCTGCTTCGATAACAGTGCATGGGATATTTTTCCCCTCGGCACTGAAAACGGATGTCATTCCGATTTTTCTTCCTAATAATCCTGGCATTTCTCTCGTTTTTTAATTAATTATTTAGATCCAAGAGTCAAGACTTTCTTGTCTTTACTCTTTATTCTTTGCTCTTTACTCTAACGTCAAACTTTAATCTCCACTTCCACACCACTGGGCAGTTCAAGTTTCATCAGCGCATCCACGGTTTTAGCCGTTGAGCTGTAAATATCGATGAGTCTCTTGAAAGAGGCCAGTTCGAACTGCTCACGCGATTTCTTGTTGACGAACGTGGAGCGGTTCACGGTAAAAATACGCTTGTGAGTCGGCAATGGGATTGGACCACTTACCACTGCACCCGTAGCTTTTACGGTTTTTACGATCTTTTCGGCAGATTTGTCTACCAAGCTATAATCGTAAGACTTCAGTTTAATTCTGATTTTTTGGCTCATAAAATATTTCAATAAATTACTTAATCAAATCTACACGGCCTTTCACTTCCTCCAGTACCTGTTTTGCTATAGAAGAAGAAACCTCTTCGAAGTGCGAGAACACCATGGTGGAGGTAGCCCGTCCCGAGGTGATGGTACGCAATGATGTCACATAACCGAACATTTCAGAAAGCGGCGTTTTGGCTTTGACCACACGTGCGCCGGAACGGTTCGATTCCATTCCCTCTACCTGCCCGCGACGTTTGTTCAAGTCGGAAATCACATCTCCCATACTTTCTTCGGGAGTTACCACCTCTACCTTCATGATCGGCTCCAGCAATACCGGACCTGCTTTTTCGGCAGCTGACTTGAAAGCCTGCATAGCACAGATCTCGAACGAAAGCTGATCGGAGTCAACCGCATGGTACGAACCATCGATCACGGTCACTTTCAGTTTATCCAACGCATAACCGGCGAGTACCCCGTTTTTCATTGCACGCTGGAATCCTTTCTGAATAGAGGGGATATATTCTTTCGGAATGTTACCGCCCTTCACTTCATCTACAAACTGCAATTCACCTTCAAAATCCTTGTCGGCCGGTTCCACACGCACAATCATATCGGCATACTTACCGCGACCACCGGTCTGTTTCTTATAGGTCTCACGTAATTCAACCGGCTTGGTGATGGCCTCTTTATAAGATACCTGGGGACGTCCCTGGTTGGCTTCTACCTTGAACTCACGCTTCAAGCGGTCGATAATAATCTCCAAGTGAAGCTCACCCATGCCGGAAATCACGGTCTGCCCGGTATCCACATCGGTTTTCACTGTAAAGGTAGGATCTTCTTCCGCCAGCTTAGCTAATCCGGTAGAGAGCTTGTCCAGATCTTTCTGTGTTTTGGGTTCTACCGCGATGCCAATCACCGGATCCGGGAAATCGATTGCCTCCAGGATAATGGGACTATTTTCATTGCAAAGAGTATCTCCCGTACGGATATCTTTAAAACCTACACCGGCACCGATATCCCCGGTTCCAATGAAGTCTTTCGGATTTTGCTTGTTAGAGTGCATCTGGAAGAGACGTGAAATACGCTCTTTCTTACCGGAACGGGCATTGTATACATAAGAACCGGCATCCAACTCTCCCGAATAGACACGGAAGAAGCAAAGACGTCCCACATAGGGGTCGGTTGCAATCTTGAACGCCAATGCGCACATCGGTTCCGATGGATCGGGATGGCGCACCAGTTCCTTTTCCGGATCTCTCGGATCGGTACCGGTAATAGCCTCCGTATCACTGGGGCTGGGAAGGTAAGCGCACACAGCATCGAGCAGTGTTTGTACCCCTTTGTTTTTGAATGATGACCCACAGATCATCGGATTGATCTGCATGGCCAACGTACCTTTTCTGATAGCTACCCTGATCTCATCCTCTGTGATGGTGGAAGGATCGTCGAAATATTTCTCCATCAACTGATCGTCGCATTCTGCAATAGTTTCGAGCATCTTCTCACGCCACTCTTCTGCCTCATCCAGCAGGTCAGCAGGTATATCCATCACATCATAATCGGCTCCCATGGTTTCGTCGTGCCAATAGAGCGCTTTCATGGTGACCAGGTCGATCACTCCCTTGAAAGTCTCTTCCGCGCCAATAGGTATTTGGATGGGACACGCGTTAGCACCCAGCATCTCTTTTACCTGACGTACCACATCGAAAAAATTAGCACCCGAGCGGTCCATCTTGTTAACGTAACCTACACGGGGCACTTTATATTTGTCTGCCTGACGCCATACGGTTTCCGACTGCGGTTCCACGCCACCTACGGCGCAAAACGCAGCAACCGCCCCGTCGAGCACACGCAATGAACGCTCCACCTCTACGGTGAAGTCAACGTGTCCCGGAGTGTCAATCAGATTGATTTTATATGTTTTGTCATTATATTTCCAGCTCGTTGTAGTGGCAGCCGAAGTAATGGTAATACCACGCTCCTGCTCCTGTTCCATCCAGTCCATGGTCGCAGCGCCGTCGTGCACCTCCCCGATCTTGTGCGTCAACCCCGTATAGAACAGGATACGCTCGGAGGTGGTAGTCTTGCCGGCATCGATATGCGCCATGATACCAATGTTACGAGTGAATTGTAATGCTTCTTTTGAACCCTTAGTCATCTTTTTTACCTTCTATCTAAATTAAAATCTGAAATGGGCAAAAGCACGGTTCGCCTCTGCCATTCTGTGCATATCTTCTTTACGTTTATAAGCACCACCCTGACTGTTGTAAGCATCCACAATTTCGGCAGCCAACTTATCAGCCATCGTCTTTCCTCCTCTTTTGCGAGCATAAAGAATGAGATTCTTCATTGAAACGGATTCTTTTCTATCCGGTCTGATTTCGGTAGGAACCTGAAAAGTAGCTCCGCCCACACGGCGTGACTTCACTTCCACTTGAGGGGTAATATTATCGAGAGCGGCTTTCCATATATCAAGAGCCGGCTTTTCTTCATTCGGCAATTTCGCCTTTACTGTGTTCAATGCGGAGTAGAAGATATCATAAGAGATACTCTTCTTACCGTCATACATAAGGTGGTTAACAAATTTTGTCACCCTTATATCACCATAAACAGGATCGGGAAGAACCTGTCTTTTCTTAGGTTTAGTTTTTCTCATTGCTTAAAAAATTTGTGTTGTTTGGTTGCCTTTGCAAAGTCTTCAACAAATTCCTCCGAATTTATTTACTCAACCCTTTATAAAATAGCGTATCCCAAAAATTCAACAGCGGTTCAACATTTTTAATTACTTCTTCTTTCCTGTTACAGCGGATTTAGCTCCTGGTTTAGGACGCTTAGCGCCATACTTAGAACGCCTTTGAGTACGGCCGTTTACACCGGCGGTATCCAAGGTTCCACGTACAATGTGATAACGTACACCGGGAAGGTCTTTCACACGTCCTCCGCGCACCAGCACGATAGAGTGCTCCTGCAGGTTGTGTCCTTCTCCCGGAATGTATGCATTCACTTCCTTCGAGTTAGTTAAACGTACACGGGCCACCTTTCTCATTGCCGAGTTCGGTTTCTTCGGAGTAGTGGTATAGACTCTCACACAAACACCACGACGCTGTGGGCAAGAGTCCAAAGCGGGCGATTTGCTTTTGTCCGTAAGGGTGGTACGTCCTTTTCTTACTAATTGTTGAATTGTAGGCATCTTCTGCTTTCTTTTTTTCTATTTCAATTTTTTAATAATTCACTGTCTCACTTATTCTTCACGTTACAGTATAATATTAATACCCTGATTATCATTCAATAACCATTCTCTTCACATGAAAAACGGCACAAAATTACAAATAATCAATCAGATGTGCAAGTGTTTCTCTATGTTTTTGAGAAAAACAGGATAATTTTTTCTTCAGTATCTTTTCGTCACAGAGGGCATATAGCAACAGGCAGCTAAACTCACGCTCGGCTGCCTGCTCATCGTTTAAATATAAAAAAGAAAAAAGTTATTCTAAAAAAATCATTAACGTATGTTTAAAATCAGAGATATTATTCTTGAAATATGATGCAACTCGTTAATCAGTCGTTGCACTAAGGGAATTGCTCTCCATTCCGGAGTGATCCCGACAGCTTGGATATGGACTCGAAATCTATCTTTCCCGAAACCGTAACAATGGATAGTTTTCCATCGCTATCGAGCGCGATGAGAACAACATCCTGCCTCTCCTCCTCCTGCCTCTTTACCCAAACAGATATCTTAGATCCTATTTCATTTACTGATACAGCCTCATCATAATCATAGAATGCTTCTTTGATCAGTTCATTTGCCTTCTTAAAGTAATATTTAGAATCTTCCACATTGTCGGAGCTTATCACACGAATACTATTCAGCTCCTTAAATGTATTTTTCAATTCTTCATCATCGGTATTCGCAGCCATTTTTTCAAGCATTGTCTTACCGATGTTCACATTGTTTAACGGCCTCTCCTCTTCAGCACATTTCTCCATAAATACCGATACGAAATTATCAGCGAAAAGGGTACTCGGCAGAAATACCGAAAACAACATCAATATTATTATTCTCATATTTATAATTTAGAATTTGAAATTTAGAATTGCAAACCGACGTAGTCAATTGTAAATAAGCAAAGCTAAATTTTGTCTCTTCATCAATCTCATTCTTTACTCTTTACTCTTTACACTATCTATTTCAAACAGATTGATTCTGTTCAATGAGTCAAGCGCCACCCAGTCGATATCCAGATCATCGATAAAGTGAATGGTTTCCATCGAAGCTGTTTCAGTTTTGCGCAATGCATGCGATAATTTTTCAAGGGCATATGCGGCATGTTGCATGGCAACGTTGGGGTCTTCGAATGTTTCCACAAAGTGCGACCGGTTATCTTGCTTTGAAATAAAATAGAGACTCACCCCCATCCCTATCACGAGTAAAACGGAAACCGCAAAACGTAACAAAGGCCTAAAAATACGGATAGTGATATAACGCTCTCTCTTTTCCCCTTCAAGGGCATTTCGCAACCTTTCATTGAAACCATTGCTCAATGTCACCGACTGTTCATCCCGGATATAGAAAAAGAGAGGAATATATTGTCGGAATTCTTCAGGCAGGTCGCCACCCGAGAAGAATGTTTGTAGTTCTTTCTCTTCCTGCACCGATGTTTCACAATTCCAATATTTTTCTAATAAACTATCTATCTTTTTATTGTCCATCTTTGTGATATTCCGATAACATTTCTTTCATTTTCTGTCTTGCCCTATGAAGGCTAATCTTCACCAAATCTTCACTGATAGCGAGCGTTTCAGCTATCTCCCGGTAACTCATCCCTTCGATTTCCCTAAGTGTGAACACCAAGCGTTGGTTTTCAGAAAGCGCCTCAATGCCCTGATCGATGGCTGAGCGTTGTTCTTTTCTCTCCATTTCAGTGTATGGAGAACGATGATCAACAAAAAAGAGATTTTCTTTTTCGGAATCAATCATCCCGGTTTTTCGGACAGCCATGGAAGCCAACTTATCGAGCGCCATATTCTTGGTGACCCTGAAACAGTAAGCTTCGAGATTCTCTATGTAACTCCATTCTTCCCTTTTACTCCAGAGCTTTAAGAGCACATCCTGCAGAATATCCTCTGCCTCAGCCCGTTCTCTCACAATGCCGTATGCCATCCTGAAGAGTTTGTCCTTCAGGGGGAGGATAACGGTATGGAAAGAATCAATATTCATTATATAATGACGGGTGAATTAACAAAAAGTTACAGAGGATTTGAGAAATTTATGCTTGTTTGCTGTTATTCAAGAATTGGTGTGCCAGTAAAACTGTGTTTTTCAGGTATTCATACTCTAATTCGAAACACTCGGAGAAAATCTCGGTCCCCATATTATCTTCAATCTGGGAAGCTGTCCATAATTTCCCTCCTTGGATGCCAAGAGTATTGAAAACCACTTCGTCATCAATAGCAGACACATATAGAAATACCAGACGTTTGGTGATTTCATTCTCAAATGTATATTTCAACAAAAATCGCAAAGGGATATCATTACCGCCACACTCTTTTCTGATACTGTCTAATAAAGTCTCATCCACTTTATCATTAAATTGCATATACTTTTCAAACGGATAATCCAACCTTCCGGGATTCAACAACCGATCCGGATCCCGTTCCTGCAGATAAATTCTTCCTTTGTAGATCAACGCCAGGCGAACTACCGGATGCATAAATCTATTCTTAAGATCTTTGGTGATAGATTTCGCCACCTTTCCCGTCACATCACCCTTTTCAGTCACCACGGGTAGCCACTCTTCCTGAAACAACTTCTTGTCTAAGATATATAACCGGACAGTCTCCATGATCATAATCATCAACAATAAAACCTGGCATACCACTACCATGGCTACACCACTCACGAAACGAATCTCAGCGGCATCAAAAAGATAGAAAGCCAACACCAGGAGAAGGTGGATCGATAGCGCATATTGTGTCTGGAAGGCGACCCTCAACGATTCTTTCAAATAATTCTTCAACATCGGATTGCGCCTTTTGGCTATCTGTGTGATAATCTTTCCTCTCGAGAAGCGCATACCGATAAGGGATATTACAAAAATAATCTCCACAATCGCTAATCGGTTAAAGGCAGGCAATTTTGGGAAAACAGTAAAAGAAAATAAAAATGCAATTGCGAATGTGATAATGGATATATCGTAGATAAGGCGGCTATATTTCTTTACTGCAATATACCCTGCTATTGACAATACCAAGGCAACTCCTGTCGCAATACGGGGATCCGCATACAATACCAGGATTGAAAAAATAAACATCGACATCAGACCCAATGCCGGATTCCTTAATACTTTTTGCATATTGGAAAAGTAATCCATAAAGCGTATCTCTCGAATATTTCAGTACACTACAGATGATAAGATTTGAGATGATAAGATTTGACCGGAAAAGTTCCTTGATAAAATAACCCTATTCCACACACCCATTTTAAAAACATATCCAAATAATAACAACAGAGCAGCCTTTTTGTTTAACCATAAAAAACGTTGCCGGGTAGTTATAACTACCCGGCAACAAATCCCTGAAAAATTCAAAAAAGGAGAGCCAATTATTTCAAATTCCGTTTGAAATGATCGATCACCTTTTCATACAGATATTTCCTTGTATTCTCGCCCCTGATAGAATGATCTTTGTCCGGGAAGAAAAACATGTCGAAATGCTTGCCGGCTTCGATCAATGCACGGGTATATTCAACAGAGTTTTGAAAATGGACGTTATCGTCGGCCGTGCCATGTATCAGCAACAGGTCACCTTCCAATCGGCTCGCAAGTGCAATGGGCGATCCATTATCGTATCCCTGTTTATTTTGCTGCGGCATACGCATAAACCGCTCACTATAAACGGTGTCATAGAATCGATAGTCGGTCACGGGTGCTATGGCCACTCCCGCTTTAAAGATGGCATTCCCACGGCTCATACTCATCAGGACGTTATATCCCCCATAACTCCATCCCCAAATACCGATACCCTTTTCATCGATATATGGCAGTGAAGCGAGGTGACGGGCTGCAGCAATCTGATCGTCCGACTCCTTAATACCCAGATTCATATAAGTACTCTTTCGGAACTCTTCACCTCGTGCACCTGTCCCTCGACCATCAATACAAGCCACTATAATGCCTTCGTTCAACAATGCATAATACCAATCAGCACTATACCGGTCCAGAACTTGTTGTGAGTTGGGTCCACTGTATTGGATCATCACCACAGGATACTTCTTTGCAGGATTGAAATCATCCGGTTTCAATATCCATCCGTTCAGGGGGGTAATGCCGTCGGCAGCCGTCACATTAATATATTCTCTTTGAGGGAACTGAGCGGAAGTTACTTTGGCGCGAAGTGATTGATTATCTTCCAAAACCCGCAACTGTTTTCCGTTTGCATCGTGCAAGGTGATCACTGTAGGCGTATTGACATCCGACCAACGGTTCACAAAAAATTTACCTTGCTTTCCAAAGGAGGCACTGTTATATCCCACCTGCGGCGACAATTTTTGAGGTTGTCCCTTGTTGATATTTACCTTATAAATATTACGTCTTATGGGCGACTCATCGGCAGCCTCATAGAAAACTGTTTCGGTCTGCTCATCCACAGCCAAAAACGCCGTCACATCGTAGCTGCCGGTGGTAAGTTGTTTCTGCAACGTACCCGAAACAGCGTAGATATAGATATGACTATAACCATCCTTTTCGGAGACATAAGTAAAGCGGTCTTTCAAAAAATAGATCGAGTTTAACCAATCCGAATTGATATAATACCTGCTCTCTTCCCTCAACACCAATTTCGACACTGTGGAGCGGGGACTTGTAAAGTACATATCGAACCGGTTCTGATCCCTGTTCAGTGTCATTACCGCCAACTGATCAGGATCATGGGTGAATTTGATACGAGGTATGTAACCATCGGCATCCATCGGCACATTTAGCGCGCGCGTGGTGCGTGCCGCTATATCGAATACGCGGCACTCTACCGTGGAATTGGCCTCTCCCGCCTTGGGATATTTAAATTGATAATAGTCAGGGTACAACTGTTTATTAAAAGTCTGAAAAGAGAACTCCTTCACGGCCGACTCATCGGTACGTACAAAGGCCAGTTGCCGGTTATCGGGTGAAAATTCCATCAGCCTTGTCGTTCCGAACTCCTCCTCATACACCCAATCGGTTGCTCCGTTGATCACTTTGTTCCACTCTCCATCTTTTGTTACTTGCGATTCGGTGTCAAAATCGAATTTAGTCAGCCAGATATTATTATCTATCACATAAGCCACCATTTTTCCGTCGGGGGAGAAAGCGGGAATCATCTGTTTCGAGGGTTGTTCCGACAATTTTCTCACCATATTGCGACGCACATCATGGTAGAAGTAATTGGCGCGGAACGAGTGACGATAAACCTGCTCCCGGTCCCTGTAGACCAACACCCGGTTCTCGTCGGGACTGACCAGAAACCCTTCAAAAGTGTCGAAATTGCAGTTCCGGGCCGTAGCAGTATCAAACAGTGTATCCACTGCCTCTCCGGTGGCATAGGTGTATTTGATCACTGCCGTCTGTCCCGGATCGGCTTGGTAAAAATGCGCTCCATCTTCCGACGACACCATTGCTCTTATGCCTCGGGGAGTGAATTCACCACTTACCAGGCTTTCTAACGTATAATGCTGCGCGGATAGGGTGAAAACACTCGCCGTTACAATAGTTACCGCCGCTATAACTGTAAAAAGAAATTTTTTCATCAATCTTACCTTAATAGTATAGTTTAGAAATACAAATATAATCTTTTTCAACCCAACCGAGATGTTGACGTTGCTCAATCTTTATCATAATTCTTTTTCATTTTTGACAAAGTTACGAAAAGAGGGGGGCTTTTCATCTATTTTTTTGTATTTTCGGCAAAAATTTCAGCAGATTAATCGGATCAGCGTATCAACAAATCCGCATATCAACAAATCAAATATATGGAATCAGAAGAAAAGAAAATTACAGAACTACCCGAGAACGCATACCGGGAATTAAAACCGGGAGAAGAGTACAAGCCGGTATTACCTGCCGACAGGCCGATAGCCGAAGTAACTTCATGGTCAGTGGGAATGGGATTGCTTATGGCTGTCATCTTTTCAGCTGCGGCAGCTTATTCGGGTCTGAAAATCGGACAGGTATTCGAAGCGGCCATCCCCATCTCCATCATCGCAGTAGGAGCATCGGCTGCATTTCGTAAAAAGAACGCACTGGGCCAGAACGTTATTATACAGTCTATCGGCGCCTCGTCGGGAGTGATCGTTGCCGGAGCGGTCTTTACCATTCCGGGGCTCTATATCCTACAAGCCAAATATCCCGAAATTCAGATCAATTTCTGGCAAATCTTCTTTTCCTCACTGCTGGGAGGATTCTTAGGAATTCTTTTTCTTATCCCGTTCCGCAAATATTTTGTAAAGGATATGCATGGGAAACTGCCTTTTCCCGAAGCTACTGCCACTACCGAGATTCTAATGACAGGAGAAAAAGGAGGAAACAAAGCGAAATTACTGGTCACCAGCGGACTTATCGGGGGATTATTCGACTTCTGTTTCTCAGCTTTCCGTCTCTGGAGTGAAGAGATCACCACACGCATCATCCCTGCCGGCGCCATGATGGCCGAAAAATTCAAGATGGTGCTCAAATTCAACGTAAGTGCCCTGATTTTCAGCTTCGGTTATCTGGTAGGATTACGGTTTGCCCTCATCATTGTGGTAGGATCGTTACTCTCCTGGCTGGTACTGATTCCGTTAGTAAATGAGATCGGTGTGTTGGCAGCCGGCATGGGCGGAGGGGTTAATCCCTTCGAAGCCATGTCAGCCGAAGCGATCTTTGCAGC
>JBAYRG010000039.1:0-14494 GCA_041676805.1 Proteiniphilum sp. | reverse complement strand
GGCCCCATCAGCTTGTTACGCTGTATGTTTTGTCCCTGCTTCCCTTCACCAATAAAAAGTCCCGCGCGTATCTTTCCACTCAGTCTCTCATCCTCAAAAATCATTTCACCCAAACGCTTCGCCTGGTCAGTAGCAAGCGCATTCATCGGATACATAATGATCACCTTTATACCCGGTCGATCCTTTTGGCTGTAACAATAATCCAGTACAGGATAAAGGAAAGCCTCGGTCTTACCCGACCCCGTACCCGTAGTTACGATAGTAGGCTGTGGCTCATGTTCGCGCGTCGATAACCTATGCCACGCTTTCACCTGATGATCATAGGGAGGCCAATTAGGCTTTATCTCCAATGGAATCTGTTCAATCTCCTTCTCGTCGGCTTTCACAAAGCGCAATTTTAACGACAGATAAGGCCCTTTGAACATACCCTTTTCGGGATGATATATAAAATCGTGAAATGCTTGCGCCACCTCTCTCTTCCTAAAAGTAAAGGTCGCTTTCAGGTATGAAACGATAGACTCCTTTATTTCGATGGCTTGCTGTAGACTGAGCATATGTGTTGATTTAATGTTTTGTTATAACAGAATCAGTGATGCAAGAAACTTGGTAAAAGGTACAATATTTCCTCTTACGCTGGCTTCTTCCAGGGCCTGCATATATTCCTGTCGCCTTTCCACAGGAACCACAACCCAGTTATATCCTCCCGAAATCAGCATGCTGTTCATTAAAAAACGAGCGATACGTCCGTTCCCATCACTATAAGGGTGAATGTATCCCAAAAAGAAGTGCCCCAGAACAGCTCTTATCCTTGAGTCGGGTTCTTCTTTCAATAATTCAAATAACAGAGGCATGACATCCCTGACAGCATGAGCGTTCAATGGCACGTGCATTGAGCCGCGTATGTAAACCTGGTTGTTGCGGTAACCTACTAAATCTGTTGGTTTAACCAATCCTACTGTCACTGCAGGTGCAAAAAGCTCTCTATACCACACACGATGGTCAGTGTCTGCCACTTCGCCCGGATTTTCACCTGCCAGTATCTTTTCAATGCTGCGCTTGACAGCTTGAAATGCTTGCCAGTAACCGCGTGCAGCCATCGCATTTCTCTGTTCTGTATCTTGTGCGTTACTATCCGGTTGCCAGTCGCCACGCTCTACTTTTCTTATCAACTCATCTGTTACCTGGTATCCTTCGATGGAAAGCGAATGATAAGCATCCTGTTGATATTGTGTATCAATGGATAACAAACATGATTCTATATCGGTATACCGGTGAGTGGTTGTAGGAAAATTCTCAATTACCATCGATCGCATCTTACTCCACATCAGTTTCAGACGTGTAATATAAGGTGAACCGACGCGACTATATTCAAGCGGAGTTTGCTGCTCAAAAGGATCTTCTTCACGAATATCGTAACCCAATGATTTCATGGTACCGATGATTTCATCGGCAGCTACCCTATTTCCGATATTACGGAAGGCACCTGCCAGCCGACCCGCCTTGGTTGTCTGACCTTTTTCTAATAAAATTTTTAAAATATCTCCGACATCAGCTACCATACTTAGACAGGTACGCGCCGCAACACTATCCAGTTTGAAAAAATCGGGACTGCACTCTATCAACGCCTCTTCAAGCGAATAGAGATTTAACTCGAAATCAGCATCTTTACTTATGTGATTTGCTAATGATGCTTTGAAATATAGTATGGAGGTGTTGTGCAGTAGCTGCACACTGTTGCTTGAATCTTTGTCAACACGAATGATTAGTTGCCGAGGTGCAGTTCTGTTACCACTATAAATGGCAAGCGACTGATCGGCAGAAAGACACCATCCATCACCAAACGATGTATTGGCATAGTACGAAACGAAATGCCAGTAAGATGTAAACCAGTTGGTGGTGTCACCCTGCATAATATCGGGACGTGAAGAGATATACCATCCCTTCATCACCTCTTCCAAAAAACCGTTCTGCACCAATCTTTGCAAGTGTGTACGTGTTAAATCAGATGATTTTACTACGGCTACACCGGCACTGTTTTGTAGTTTTTGCAGCTTTTTAAGTGATTCAGCCAGTTTTTCCTGAATTGTTGCCATGTGCGATTACTCTTGTACTTCGATGTTCTATTACTATTGTACTTCGATGTTCTATTACTATTGTATTACGCTGTGTATTTACTATTGTATTGCGCAAAGTTAATAATAAAACTGAGATAAGAGAAAGATTGAAATATTTATTTTAAAATTACTTAATGCTGTATTGAGTATTGCAAATTGCAATATAATAACAGCATTATATTCTAATTAAATAGCTGAGTAACTAATACTTCTACCGGAGCCATGCTGAACTATCAGTTTTTGACCTTTTAAAGCAGAGAGCAAACGCTTAACTGTTGAATTAGGAATTTTAAGTTTCTCAGCAATTTCACCGGACTGAATACCCGGATAGTTTTGTATAAGCGTTAAAATAGATTTCTCACGTGGCGAAAGTTGCGACTCAGCACCACTCCTTTCAAGTTTCAACATCAATTGTTGCTGAATATTCATAAGAGCATCAAGAAAAAACTTAGTCCATTCAGTAATTTCTTCATTCGGTCGTTGTGCCTGACAAGTACGTAATACACGATAGTATTCTGATTTCCTACTCTCTATTTCATGTTCAAAGCTGATGTATTCCACCCATTTATATCCATTTTTTAAAAGTAAAAGTGTGGATAAGAGTCTGCTCAACCTACCATTGCCATCCTGAAATGGATGAATACTTAGAAACTCATAAACAAATATGGAGGTTTTTACTAAAGCGTGAACCTCTGTTTCAGTATTGTACCACTCAATCAGACTGTCCATTGCTTTTTCTGTTGCAAAACCGGCCTCTGTTGTTTCAAAAACAAGTTGTTTTGTGCCATCAGCAAATGTTGCTTCTACTGCATTAGAGAGTTGTTTATAATCTCCCCGATGCCATTCATCCTTTTGGCTGTGCTTCATCAATGAATTGTGCAGTCCTTTAATATTACTTACACTAATATCAATGTTATTAAAGCTATCCGCAATCAAATCAAGTGTTTCAAAATATCCCACAACCTCCTGCGAATCCCGATCAACAAGCTTAGTGATATCAATTTCATGGAGTAGCAAATCAATCTCTTCATCAGTCATTTTATTCCCTTCTATCCGGTTTGAAGCTCCTACACTACGGATAGTCGCAATTGTTTTCAATTGTTTTAAACTCTGACCTTCACGTCGTTCAATAGATGACCATTCTGAGTCAAAGCGATCAATATTACTGATAGAGTTGATTAAGCTCCAATCAATCTTAATTTTAAAATTATATATACTGTTTTTCATAACAAGCTATTGTAATGATACGTATTGATACGCAAATATACGATAATGATACGAATGCACAAGCAAAAAGTACAAAGAAAATGATACGTATTGATACGCAAATATGCGATTATAATACGATTCTTTTATAAAAAGTATAGTTTACAGACCTTCTGGATACTCCCTAACTACCGAATAAAGAAACTCCTCGTCAAATATCTTTATCCAATGTTTTTAGCTTGAATAGCTCATTATTCCCTCTCCATATAATGGTATTTGGTTGTTCTTTTATCGCCAATCTTTTCAATAATCCTGTTTTCAGTTGCTAATCTCAGATCCCGGCTGGCGGTAGCGGGTGAAATCTCCTTGAAGTTCAGCAGATAATCTTTCCGAGTGAAGAATTGATCTTTTACAACCTGTCGGAACAGATTGATCCGATCCATATTGGTCAGGCTTACGTTTTGTGTACTCAGTAAACCTTCGAGCGATTCAAGGAGGATTTTAAGCATAAACTCAATAAAGTGTGTCGATTCACCCATTTTATCAGATTTGCTCAATGCATCATAGTATTGTTCCTGTCTCTCTTTGATCAGATTCTCCACCGGAAGATATTCAAAAACGGGATATCCCTCTTTTAGAATAACTGTTTGCCACAGACGTCCCATTCTGCCGTTGCCATCCATAAAGGGGTGAATAAACTCCATCTCATAATGAAAAACAGCACTTTTTATCAAGAGCATCTCATCATCATTTTTCAGATAGTCAAACAAATCTTTCATTAAGGGTCTCACCATAGCACCGGGAGGAGCAACATGAGTAACCTGAGAACCTTTGGCAATACCCACCTGTTTTGTTCTCATTCTGCCTGCCGATTCCACTAACCCTTTCATCAAAATGCCATGAGCTTTACAAAAAGAATCGATGCTGTATGGATTCAACCGTTGGATGGAGTCATAAACGGCTATGGCATTCTTTACTTCCAGAATCTCCTTTTGTGTTCCCGCCACTCTTTTATTGTCGATAATTGCGGTTACCTGTTCAACAGAGAGGCTGTTTCCTTCAATTTGAAGTGAAGAGTGGATAGTGCGAATCCTGTTTCTTCTCCTCAGTTCAGTAGGAGGTTTTTGCAGATGCGCAGCGTTTATCTCCCCGATTCTTTCCGAAATGGAAGCGACCAACTTCAATATGTTTCCTGTTATTTTATAAGGAGGTTTCATGCTCTTTTTATTATGATAGTATCATTTGATAGTATCAAAGGTAATGAAAATTCTTTAATAATTAATGAGCTGAAGTCGGTTTTTATTTTAAGTAGATTGTAAACTGAGCATATACTGTGTTTAGTTTTAAATCTACTCTTTTAAAGTGATACTCTGGTTATTTGACTATTTTGTTTGCCATTTATTGAGAACTGTAGTACAAATACCAATAATCCTATTGTATCGCTCCTTACGCATATCATAGAATAAATTACCGTAAATAGCCTCTTTCATTTTATTGTTTATCATTATATTTAACTGCTCCATCAAAAAAGGCTTCACATTGTCGGGGGCTAACAATAGTTGCTCAGCCATATCAATTCGATTATCGAAAAGATAAACAATGTCCTCAAAATCGTGGCTTGTTCTGGGATCAGTAGCACCACGACTGTTGTAAGCCTCAAACTTAGACGCCAAGAAATAGGGTAGCGGCATAATTTGTATTTCCTGATCTTCAACCGATACTGTTTGCATCATTTCAAAACCGGGTGCAAACCATCTGTTTGCCGGTGCCCACCCAATCTCTTCCGTATTCATTACATCCACCAAAATATCTTTGTGTTTAAAACGACAAATTACATCCAAATCTGCCGATTGAACAAACCCCCTTTGTGCCAATTTCTCCCGAAATAATTCCAAAGCGCTTAAACTATGTACCGATATACTGATATCAATATCTTTTGTCGGGCGAATATCCTCCGCTGCCGGATCATTGATGTAGATACTGACAATTGCTCCGCCCACAAAGACCACCTCACGATTAAGCGGGCCAAGAGCTTCTGCAATTTTACGTATAGCCTTTCTGTTAATTATCGTGTTTTTCAGCATATTCTTTCTTTTAGTATTTCTATTGCCAGATTACGTTCTCTGACTCGCCCAATACGTAAAGTATCTACGAGGGCTATCAGTTCATAAAATTTTGAATCATTGAGTACAGCTTCGGGCAGCGTGCCATAAAGTGGTGCCATGCCTTGACCTCGTGTCTCTCCTTTTGCCCAGGGCCAAACATATATTTCACTGCTTTCTATCATCTGATTGAGTGGAGATACCGAATGTGCAGTAGGCATCCCTCTTACCATAGCTCCGGGACGCGCTGGAAATACGACGGACAATCCATATTGAAGAAAATCCATGAAACTCTGCCGCATCACATCTTTACCATTTTCATCCATTAAACCGGAATAACGGGCACGGGCAACAGCTTGGCTAATTTCGCTTTGACTCATCTTTAATGATTGAGCCAGAGTGACTTGAAGCCAATCCTGATTATCTGTTGCAATTATTTTTAATAAAACAACTACATCCTGTGGTTTCATGATTTGTTTTGATAACTTCATTATTCTTAATATTGAGTATTGCAAATTGCAATATTACAACATTATATTCTAATTATCAAAGAAAAATAGATATTTATCGCATATCGCGATATGAAATAAATACCTGTTTTTTCAATTTGGTTTGATTTATGCAATTTACGTAGATTTTTGAAGTTGTTTTATAGAACAACCAATTAATTCCAAGTAAGTTTTGTTGGTGACAACTTTATGAATAAAAACACCGTCAACTAATGTGATAATTATAATTCCCCACCGTTCTTTGTTAGGTAGTTCACTATTTATAGTCTTATACATGACCAGTAATCTCCCACTTTACCACAAATGCTGGAAGAACAGAATTTTTGAAAAACAGTCTTCCCGGTTCTAAGTTATTTGCATAGTGTTGTATTGACTGTTCATCCATATTTTGTAGGATACGTAGGAACTCTTGATTCAATAAACTCAATAAATTTTATCGTGTTAGCTATGTTATTAAAAATAAGCATGCTTTCGTGATAGTTAAGTAGAGGATTGTCGTGAGCAAAACTCATATCATTTCTTACTGTGTTGAATGCTTCAATGATATTGATTGAATATTTTAGTATTCTCTCTGTCATTACCGATTCCAATTGCTTACTATCAGCCAGGTATCTAATGTACTTTCCGTAAACTGCATTCATAGATTCACTCTCAGAGTATTCAATATCATGTTTCTTACATAATTCGCGTATATATCGAAAAGTAAAAGTGTGAAGTCTGTCAATTGCAATTTCCGGTTCATTTTTCTCGATACTTTCCCTAATTGTTTTTGCGAGCCGGTCAAAATCTCTATCCTCTACATTGGGTTGAATTGCATCAATATGTTCTGCAACACTATTCTGTTTAAGTCTTTCTGCAATTTCTAAACATTCATGATACAATTTCTCTTGCTCAGAATAATCAATGAAACTCAAACGATCTTGTGCTATCCAATATTCACAAAACTCATTTAATAAGACTCCTACAGTATATTCAGATTCAACAGAGAAAAACTTCCTAAGTCGATTTGTTCTTGAACCTGATTTATAATGATATATTGAATCTTCAATATCAAGATTTACGGCATCTAAAATGAATTCCTTTAAAGCGCTATTTGAAAAGTACAATACGCCTCCTCTTTGCATCTCCAAGAATTTCTCAATAATTACCTTTTCTTTATAACTTAGATTTGCCATATTACTACAGTCTTATATTGTCGAGTTAAATTTTAATTGAGTATTTAACTTCTCTATTCTTAAATGCTTCATTACCTCCTTCTAATATGTCACATACATGCTCTCTAATGCCTTGTTGCTGAAGAATGTATTGTATTGAACTGTCATATTTACGTGTATCTTCTATTGCACCATTTGTATATTCAAATTGATATTTTTGATTCTCTCCATTGTTATTTTGCCCGGCTTGGTTGGCAACTATTACATTCTCTGAATCTGTGGCCACAACTAAATTTGCATTGTGAGAAACTATTATTATCTGACGCTCCTTTTTCTTCTCCTTAATAATTTTACATAACAGGTCATAGATTGTTCGATTATCTAAATTGTCTTCTGGTTGATCAATCAATATTGGATATTCAGATGAACTGATTTTCAATATCAATATAAGTAAAACCGTTCCTTTTTTCCCAGGTGACATCCGAAGCAGATCATCACCTTGATATTTTACAGAAAAATCAATTATGAAGTTATCTTGTATTAAACCTCTTAATACATCTTCTAATGAATGACCTTTATTCAGAGGTAACTCAAAATTTTCATCTTTACCGTCCTTTAGAATATTGCTATTATCTTGAATGTAAAGCTGTCTTGAAAAAATATTAGGTATTTGTTTATAATCAAGTATGCCATCGCTAAAAAGTTTATTGAAAAAATGTTCTTTTGAGATAGCAGATTTATTTACTTGGTCATAAAGTTGTAAATCCTTTCGTTTGAAAATTAAGCTTGATTCAAGAGATACACCACCACCTATATCTTTTCTTTTTTCATTAATCTCACTTATGATCTCTTCATAAGTCTTTATTCTTGCAGACAGTAATTTTGAAATTTCATCTCGGATATTACCATATTCTTTGAAGGTTAAATCAAATTGCCTCTCAATTCTTATAGCATTTTCAAGTTTAATTTTTTCTTTCTCTAAATTATCTGTTAGTTTCTTAAGCTCAGTTTGACTTTTTAGAATTTCATGATATGGTTTCAGGTTATTCTCTACTTCTTTAATTTTATTCTCTACTTCTTGTGCTTTATCAGTAAGCTTTAATTTCTCTGCTTCTTTTTGATAATTTACAATAATAGTTGAGTATTCATGCTCTATTTTATTTCTGATTGACAACAAATCTTCTCTATATTTTCTGTCAATATCAGATGTTTTTTCTAAAAGTATGTCTATACTTCCTTTTATGACGGAATAATCACTTGTTTGGTTTGTGCCTAATAATGATGCTTTATTCTCACTCAGTTCTTCCAGGATTTTCTTAACTACACCTTTAACCCTGTCAATTTCAGATTGTTGTGTTTTTAAATTTTCAACTTCCCCAAGGTGTCTTTTGTATTTCTTAAAATCATCATCAGAAAAGTTGGATTGTTTCTGACCTTCATCTATTTGTTTTTGAATTTTTTCAATCGACGATTTTATTTCATTGCTTCTGCCAATTTCTCTTGACTTGGCACTTAAGTTCAAAGCTTGTTGTCGAGTAAAAATATAACTTGTTAGTAATCTATCTAACTCAATGTTATAAGAATAGACCTTATTGCTTTTTTCTTCATAGAGTCCTTTGAACTCGGTATCTTGTAATAGGATGTTTTTTACTAATACATTTAAGTCTTCCTTATTATCTCGTTCAACCAAGTAATTAATATAGAGCTGCGGAATATATATGATTTTTCTATGTTTATTTTCAGTACTATTTAATGAATCTATATCTCCATTTTTCCATACAACTTCAAAATCATAAGTGTAGTCATCAAAAGAATATCCATCAAACCCCAACCGTTTGTCCGTTTTCGCAACTTGTTCTGGATCTATACTTTTAGCTGTAGAATAAAGAAATAATGATTTTCCGGATGATTTTCCTCCGATTATGGAGTTTAAGTTTTCATTTAAAGGAATCACTTGGTTTCCAAACAGCTCTTCAGATGAGTCTTTAAATCTCAATTCAGAAATAATAAATCGGTCATTTTTAACATCAGGTTTTAGTGCTTGAATTCTTACTCTATCAGCTGGTTCGTATATGACTTGTTTTAAGCCTTCGAAAGTAGGGTTAGCTTTAATCCAACAGTATCTTCTCTCATCAGGATTAAAAAGTTTATCCTCAGTATGTGCATCAGAGCCATGAATGCAGGGTTTTAAAGAACCACAATTTTGAATTACAGTTTTTTGGTCATCACCTTTTAAGCCAAGAAAATACTCTCTGTCATTAGGATTGCCTGAAAAAATTATATCAGACAGGTGGTATATTGACTTTCTGACAGCCTCTAAACTGCTGTCTTTTTCATGTTCAAAGAATTTAAAATGATTTTGCATTGCAGAAACTCCATCTTTATTGGAATTGCTTACAGCAATAATTACATTCTCACGAAAATTCTTGTTCTCATCCAATAACTCTTGCAATTGAGAGTGTGTTACAACGAATATATTCACTCCTTTATCATAGGCAGCTGATTCATCGAGATCTGAATCTATGTATTTTCCTAAATCAATTAAACCTTTTCGGTTCATTTGAAACTTCTTTCCTGAACCCGCTGAATATTCAATTGAATTAAAGAAGTTATTTTCAATATCTTCCACATAATCAGGATTAAAAATACAATGAATGTTGATTAATCCTCCTTTATCTGTTGATGGGAGCATTCTTAATTCAACATTTGGCAGCAATAGTATATCTTTGATTTTACTTTTTTCTTCTGGATTAAAACCTTCTACACTATCTATGTATTTTATAAAATTAACTGTTTTTAAATATTTTTCAATTGAAAAGTAATCAGTTATTCCTATTGCTGTAATCTCATTTTCTAATGCTTTTCTGAATAGTATTTTACAAAACTCTTCAAAACTTTCGCTCTTAAATTGATCATTTTTATTTGTTCCTTTTGTATGAACATGTAGATCCCATCTTCTCCACTCTGAACCGCGGTTTATTTTGTTTGTCATAGCTATATAATTTTATCCTAAAAAGGCAATTCTTCATATTTTGGATTTTGAATTCTTTCCTTTGTATCAAATCTTCCCCATAAATTGTTTAAGATTATTCTCTTTTTTTCGTCTGAAGAAGTTTTTAGTAGTTTAATAAATTCTTCTAATACATATACCGGGAAAGTGTTTTTTTTGAGATATCCATATCCTCCATTTATAAATGGAGCGATTACTTTACTTGGATCTTGCACGTTCTCTTCTAACATGGAGTTATTATATAATGTCTCCAAATCATTAATTATTTCATCAATATTAGTTTCGTATTTCGCATCTATATAAATCTTTGCTAATATATCTGAAAGATTATCAGCAAAGCTCCTGTACGTTTTCTTTTCTTCCCATTCAAAATCAAAATCAGTTGCTTCAATTTCAGTCATTAATCTGTAAATGTCTAAAAATGACCCAGCTCTGTTTTCTGGATTCTTCGAGCACATTTGCTCTAAGACACTCTCAAATCTAAATGTTTTAATATGATGATCAGTCACCAACCCTCTGAAAAGCTGACCAACAAAATATACTTCTGTACTAAAAGAGTATTCTTTATAGTCATTGGGTCTGTCATACATTCCGGCTAAACTTAAACTGTTTTCTTCCTGTTCTTTATTTTTCAAGTTCGTTAGTTAAAACTATGCACTTTCAGTGCAAGGCTTTAGCTTCTACAAATATTTTGTACTTTTGTAATAAAGTCACTTCATATGGAACACCGCAAAAGTAGTCACAGTGTACATCATCTACAGGTTCACCTTGTCTGGATAACGAAATATCGTTATAAGGTTTTGACCGGTGATGTTCAGTTGCGCTGTCGTGACATACTTCGCCAGGTGAGTAATTCGTTGGATATCGAGATCCTTAAAGGAGTTGTGAGCAAGGATCATATCCACTTGCATATAAGTTACCCTCCGAAGTTGGGCGTAAGCGACATCGTGAAGCGGCTCAAAGGTCGCAGTTCACGGTTATTGTTGGCGGAATTTCCGGAACTCAACCGTCGCTACTGGGGGAGTCACTTCTGGGCCATCGGTTATGGTTGCTGGAGCGTGGGTAACATCACGGATGAGATGTTGTCCACGTATCTTGATCACCACGGGGATCATCCCAATTCCAACGAAAACTTTATCCTGGAATGAAACGGCATTTCAAAGAACGTAACTTTAGTTGTTTACTTTTAATCGACCTTGGTCGAAACTCAACCGACTTTAGTCGAAATTGAACCTATGGATTTTCAATCCATAGTGGTTCAGTTACATCAGTTTGTTTGCCAAAGCCAAAATCAATAATTTTTACAACACCATCTTTTGTAATCAATATGTTTGAAGGCTTTATATCTCGATGTAAAATTCCCGCATTATGCATATGAATAAATCCATCTATTACCTGTTCAAATAAACTGTCTAATATATTAGGGTTTTCAGCAACATATTTATCTATACTATCTCCCTCGATATACTCCATTATAATATATCCTGTGTTTTGTTCAGGATACATATAATAGCTAAAGACTCTTACTATGTTTTTGTGGTTAAGCTGGTACAGTATTTTTATTTCATTCTTGAAGTAATTATAGTACTCATTACCATCAACAAAAGACGTAGGAGCGTACTTCTTACAAGCAAAAATTTCCCCTATCATTTCATCTTTTAATAGTCGAACATCTCCTGTACTTCCTAAGCCAATATTACCAATTAAATTATAGTCTTTCTGTCTTATAAACTTAATTATTTCTTTATCCATAGTGTTTGCATATTTATTTTACTATTTCCCAAACCTCCCCTCAAAAAACTTCCACGCCTTCTTGTAATCCCCTACGCGGTCTTGTTTGGTGAAGGGTGCGTAGTAGGTTACTTTATCGCCATAATAGAGTTCTGATTTGGTGATGGTGTGTTCGTAGATTTCGCCGGCTTGCATATCTTTGATAAGGTTCCAGTCGGGACGGTCGAGGCCGACGCCGACGAGGCCTTTGCTGACGGTGAATACAATATTACCTTTGGTATCGTACCAGGTATCATCTTCATTTTGTTGCAATACCGGGAATTGGATATTGTACATTAATATAAGCTCATCCAGGCTAATACCCAATGCCATTGCGGTGATAACATCTATCTCTACTAATGCCTGACGGCGTTCGAAATAGTTGCGTAGTGGTGTTTCCCATTTCCATTCTGGGGTTAGGCTGTCGAATGGTTTTAGTCGTTCATCTTCTATGCTCCATTGCTCTTCTCTGAATGCTTCTCGGTAGCTCTCTTGCCAGAGTGGTGAGTAGTATTTATTTAGGCAGTTGAGTTGAAGAGTACGCACAAAAAGGGAAGTGTGGTGTTTGGAGTCAACGCCGAAAGGCATAAACTGAATAATATTGTTTCTTAAAGTGGCTTTACCTGTTGTTTTAATATAAAAGTCAAAAGAAATAGACGCAGTTAAACTAGCAAACTGAATCAAATCTTGTGGGTCTTTAAAAACTAATGAATTACATCCGTCAATGTGACCAGACTTAGGGAAAATAATAGATGACAAAAAAGTCCTTTCACCAGCTTGTGATAGCATTTTTCTCCATATTAACTTTGGCTCATTAAACCAATTTCTGTTATTAAAACCAGTAATACCATTTAAATAATCAGGTAGATATTTTTTTGGGAAGTAATTTACTCTTGGAATAAAATTTTCTGAAATCTGAAATAAGTCAATTGTATCGTAATCAGCTTTTTCAACGCATACTTTTCTAGGATTCTTATAAAATGAGCTCCCAATAGAAATATGTGGTCCGCTATAAATTACTTCATATTGGTTAATGTCGGGATAACTGGTTTTTCTTTCTATTGTACCATTGTTTTGTGCATTTGTTTCATGCCAACATTCAGAATGAATATACTCAACGTCTGAAACAGTGTGTGGTGATTCACCAATTATTTTTATTATGTCAATAATTTCTTGTGCATGGATAGATACTAATTTAGCACCTTCCCAATCATCACTATCTTCAAAAGTACGTGCTAAAATTTTAAGTACTTCTTTATTGACTTTCACTTTGCGAGATGGATGAGGTTGGATGTTCCATTCAAATTTTTCAGTCTGTTCGTTTTTAACTTTCAACCCTTTTACAGACTCATGTACAGTTCTTTTAATAAAACAGCCATCAATGGTTGCCGGATGAAAGATATTATTGATAGAGTAAAAGTTTATATCTCCTTTTGTTCCGGAATAAATATGGATTCCATATTTTTCTCGGTGAGCCACTTCTGCAAAGAGGTTAAAGGCATTCTGAAACTGAAAATGGTATTTTAGACGTTGATAAATCTCTTTTCTAAGATCATATCCACTTGGATCATCATAAATCCCTTCCGGATGAACTAACCCTAAGTAACCTTTATCAGCTATCCAGTGTAGTCCATTTTCGATAATACATTTATAGAGATTGGTCTGCTGCCCTTTGAGCAATGGATAATTTTGTATTGCATTCATAAAAGTTGCCGAAACATCATTTTCAATATTTTCAGAAAAATAGAGTGACTGTTGGTTTTCTTCAAATAAGAAATGCTCCTGCATATTTCTGGCTTGTGTTGCCGATGTTTTTCTTATCAGCAATTCGGGGTATATATCAGACATTAATCCTTTCTCCTCAAACTGTATCTTAATCCACGGCGGATTCCCCACTGCTACATCAAAGCCGTTATTCTCACGGAATACTTCTATAAACTCCAGCTCGTAATGGAAAAACTTATATTGCTTGGCGTACTTCTTTACTCTCTCGGCCCGTTCATTCTCAAAAAGAGATGAGGTGGACTCGCGAAGTTGTTCAGCTATTTGCTTTTCTCGTTCACGACGGTCTTTGCGGTAGTTACGCAGATAAGTTTCTGCATCTTCTTCAACAATGTCTATTTCCGGATTGTCTTCACCAAAATCTATATTGATAATTCTCATCAAATCTTCATACCACTCGCGACGAGTAGGAAGATCGGCAGCATCACGCACATCCCAAAACCAGAGGGCACACCAATAGTCCATGATCATTTTGAGCTTGTAGTAGGGTGCATTGTTCTGGAAACGCTTTTTTGCAAGTGTTTCTTTTTGCCCATAATTAAATGTATCTATTGATGTTTGAGTGTCTTGTTCTTCATTGCCGAAGAAATCACTGTATCCTTGCGTTAAAAGGGCTATGTTGTTTTGTAGCTCATAATGTTCTAAGAGTAACTTATCGATAGCACCCGAAATCTTTTGGAGTAGCTTGTATTCATCGGCTCGTATGGGTTTGGTAAATTCCTTTTTCCATTCGGTTACTCGTTTAGATTCTGCCTGATACTCATCTTTCAATAACTTAATGGAAGCTGAAGAAACCATATTGGCATCGGGTAGCAAGAAATGATATATTTCATCTTCGCGGCGGAGT
>JBAYRG010000038.1:0-14804 GCA_041676805.1 Proteiniphilum sp. | reverse complement strand
CCACGAACCATCGGGGTTCTGCATGGGAATATTGGCTAACGCGTGTCGGGCACTGTAACCAAGAGTATTATCCACACTTCCATCACCTAATGAGGCGTACTTTGAGGTAAAGAATGATGTATTGTTTGACAGTGTTGACCACTTATTGATGTTGAAGTCAATTTTAGATCTCAAATTATATCTTTCATACATATCGGGATGCTGTCTCTGTATACCCTCTTGCCTGTCATAAGCGCCGGAAACAAGATATTTCACATCGTTTGATCCACCATTGAATGAGACACTGTGCTTCTGCACCGGACGTTGTTCACGGTATAACATATCCCACCAGTCGTAATTACCATAATAGACCCATTGGTTTCTACCGTTCCTTACATCTTCCACAACCCATGGGCGATCGGGATGTTCTGTCTTATCGTTAACGCGCGCCAGCAATTGCTGCATATCATGATCGGTATAGTTGAAATATAAGGTACCTGAATCTGCGTTCCAAAATTTATTGACAGTGTATACAGACCAGTATCCTCTATTTTCGTAATCGGTGGAGGTGGTCGACTCTTCCCATCCTAAACGGCCACTATAACGCACCATCGCTTTTCCACCCCTGTCTGTTCCCGATTTAGTAGTGACAAGAATCACACCAAATGCAGCGCGTGCTCCATATACGGCAGCTGCAGCAGCGTCTTTAATCACAGAGATAGACTCTACATCATTAGGATTGATACGATTGAGGTCCCCCTCAACACCATCAATCAGCACCAGCGGTGAAGCACCATTGATAGAGGTGATACCGCGCACATTAATAGCAGGTGTACTACCCGGTTTACCTGAAGAAGTGGTAATATTAAGACCCGGAACAGCTCCCTGTAACATATGGGTTACAGAATGAGCAACACGATCTTCGAGTTCTTTACCTCCTACAACCGACACAGAACCGGTAAGATTGACTCGTTTCTGTGTACCATACCCCACAACCACCGCTTCATCGAGAAGGACGGCATCCTCTTTCATATAGATGGTAATACTCGTCTGGTTTGCCGAAATCTTAATCTTTTCGGTAACATATCCCACAAATGAAACACTTAGGGTAGCTTCTCCTGATGGAACTTCAAGTTCAAAACTTCCATTCAGATCAGAAATTACACCTTTGGTCGTACCCTCAAGCTGAACAGTTACTCCTATCATAGGTTCTTGTTCAGCATCAAAGACTTTCCCGGAAATCACTCTATTTTGAGCCGACAAGGAAAGTCCTCCTCCAACCAGCAGAAGTAGAAATAGGACAAATAGTCTATATTCTCTCATAAAATAATTGTTTTTAAAATTAGAAATAATTGTTTTTGTTAATAGGATATTTATTTTCTTATATATTCATTGGTTGAGAATGCTTTGGGTCGTTCCATATCCTCAGCCCATGTGTTGCCAAATTCATCCTTAACGGTAATACGCAGATCCACATCTGCATCTTTTGCTTTCACCTTAAAGAAATGGGTAAACTCGCTTGTCACAAATGACGGTGTGGAGGTGAGATTCGACTGGTTGAATCTCTTCACAGAAAGCGCGGCTATATGAAGCGGATCATAAGCCCATACTTTCTGATATGTCAGTTCATTACCCTCTTCATCCACCACATTCAATGTCCAGTCTCGATTCCAGTTCCAGATATTGATCAGTACCTCGTTGTTGTTGTTTGCCGGATAGGCATTTACATATCGCATAAATGAGTTCTTCGTTGCAGCAGGAACATTAGAAGGCATCAAAGGCACATCGTCCATCGAGAAATGGACATTGTTCAGATCATAACTTCTAAACTGATAATCTTCGGGCCATCCGGTAGCTTTATATTTCCTCTTTATATCGGTTTCCGACACATCCCAGATACCATAACCACCTGGTGTCCCATCAGGGCTGACATGTACCCCGGGAGTGAGATGCCCCGACCACCACCAGGAGGCGCATACCGATCCTGAATTATGCTCATAGAATTTACGATTGTTGGTAACTATTGCATCGTCAGGCGTTACATTGAAAGACATATGCGTATGCCCTGTCACAAAATGTACTTTATAGCCGTCTAACGCGTCAAAGAGCTGTTCGGTATTGATCACGTCGTGATCATACTTGAATCCGGTCTGTGTCGGATAGAATACCTGTGCATGCATCGCCACTACAACCGGTGTTGACTTATTGACATACAAAAGATCTTTCCGAAGCCAGTCTAATTGCTCTTTAGTGATCATCTTTTTATAGTTTCGAGAAGTAGTCCCGTCGTAATCACTGCAATCGATATTATCCATCACCACATAATGTACTTTTCCAATGTTGAAAGAGTAATAGGTTGGAGCAATTTGATCTCGATATTTGATTTCAGCGGTAAAATCAGAAGTTCCATAATAGTCGTTATCATGATTACCCATGACATGGAATATTTGTAAATTCTTCAATTGAGAGTTGATATCATTCAGGTATTGGGGAAAAGCATAAGAATTTGAATACCAATACAAATCCCACGTCATATCTCCAAGAGCAATTGCATACATCTTCTCTCCCTTGTGACGGTCGATGTAACTTGTAAGATCACTTGTGAATTCGGTGAATTGCCTTGCATCATTTGTCCGATTCGCAAGATGCATATCACCAAGCATAAACACCTTGTAAGAGTTCTGGTTATTTACTTTTGTCAGCTTAAAATCGACCCTTTCAACAACATCGGGGGTACCTTTCAGCCTATAAAAGAATTGAGGTAGTACTCCATTAGATGGGACTTCATATCCACCGGGGATAGAGATAAAGACGTACCCTTGCTTCTTGGCAGATTTTAGCTGGTATATACCATCCTCATTTGTCACGGTTATCTCCACTCCATCAGATACCACCACATTTTTCACAACATCTCCATCGTTCGTAGAGATCACACCATAAATTGTAGTCTCTTCATCCGGCTTAAAACCAATTTCTTCAACAACATTTATATGGATAGTCCCAAATAACTTTTTACGCTCATCCCTTTTGATAAAAACTCTATAGCTCCCTGATTCGCACTCACTGGCTAAACGTATGGTAAAACTACCCGAAGAGATCCTGAGGATAGGACAAACAAACGATACTCCCGCATCCGACTCCAAAATAAATATGTCAGAGCCGGATGGTGATTTCCCATCTTTTACTCCAAAAGTGTATTCTCCTCCTTGGGTGATATCAATCAAAGAGGGAAGCTCAAATTGCACCTCAAACTCACCAACAACATTTTCTTCTTTATTACCACAAACTGTGCATTGAAATACTATTACTAAAAATAACAGATACTTCCATTGAATTTTTTGCATTTTTGTTTTACTCCTCTAAATCAGTATTAAAAAATAGATAAAATTTTGAGCAAGAGCGACATTATTCTATAAAATAAGTATTAATCCTCTATTCACTTATCGAAAATATTACAAGCAAGTTGTCCGTACTACTGAATAAAAACGTTTAAAAACCGGTACAAAGCTATAGAGTGATTTTTAATATTGGGCTGCTGCGATTATTTTACCTTTTCGTAGATATATAGTTCCCGGATTTCCTTGGTATAGCCTTCCCCTTTGATCGGGCCTTGCGACATTCCTAGAATAATCTGGGTTCCCCTGTTATTTAACACCACCAAATCATCGTTTGTTGGGTCAATAGAAAGTCCTTCGATTTCACCTGCACGGCGGAAATCACTCATTTCGCGGAACAGTTCAAGACGTCCTGCTTTGGAACCGCCGGCTATAAGTCCTGTACGGGTCACTACCTTGCCGTCATCGTCAAGCTTGACAGAGAACGGGGTATCTCTCACCACCTCAGCGCCTTCAACCAATCCGGTAAAAGCCACCTCACTTATATCGGCAATATAAATATTGTCTGGAATTTGATGGGTCGATTCTCCATCATCAGCGGTAAATAACATTTTCCCATCTGCGATGAAGATTCCCTGTGTCCAATAGGGAGTGGGGCGACACTGCATTTTGGTATAATATTTACCGGTCTCCAAACTATAGCAATATACATAACGGCTATCTACCCAGTCAGACATCCAGATCATATTCTTTTCCCTGTCGATAGCAATACCCGATACTTCCACCTGCCCGGACTCGGGAGACCATGGAATATCTCGTTTCCACTGTAATGTTGCAGCATCATACACCGCAATGGCAATATTGAAACCACGCCCATATTCAAACAATTCGACACCTGTATAGATCTCTCCATTAAAAATGTCGATATCTCCGAAATGATTGACCCTTTTGGGGTCTTTAAATGGTTTATCATTTGTCATTAACAGGTTACCTTCTTTGTCATACTTATATAAAGCTGTAGTATTTGACACGTAATAGTAATTCTCGTCAATCGCTATACCCTGGCGTCCTTCCACGGGAATCACTCTCTTTAACCGATATTCTTCACCAATATGTTGGGCCAACACAGAAGAGAAAGAGAGAATAATCAGTCCAATGAAAATAAATATTTTTTTCATGTTTTAAATATTTAAATAGACTAGTATGTCAGGACTACAAACCATACGATAAACAATATTCGAGAAATCCACGGTCTCCAAGGTGCCGGGAGAAATATCATAATTGAAAGCTTCAATCTGGAGTCTGAAAGCCAGCTTTGGCGTCACGGTCCCGTCCGCAAGCAAACGCAACCGCTTTGCCTGGAATGAAGATGTCCCATCACCCGCCGTACTATAATTCCAACCGGTTTGCAGATAACCCGAGATTTTCGGCATTTTGCCAATCAATGCGGCAAGATCGGATTTCTGCTGAGTAGTATTTTTGACAGCATCACCCTCCACATCCGCAATGATGGCCGCGGAAGTATAGAAAAAGGTGCTCACCATCCACATAATAACTAATCGTAATTTTGTCATAAAAGTATCTTAGAATAATAAAAACAGCCTCTCTTATCTCAAATGTCTCTCTTTTGTCCTATTCTATGCTTAATCTTTGTTTCTCTGCTCCCCAAGTGAAAGCGGTAAACAAAATAGCAAGTGCGCTACCTGCCAACATCAGGATAAATGCGGCGTCCCATCCCAAATGATCCACAATAAAACCAATCGCAATATTGGCACCCAATGCGCCACCGAGGTAACCGAACAGTCCGGTGAGACCGGCAGCCGTGCCGGCCGCCTTTTTGGGAACCAAATCAAGCGCCTGCACACCAATCAGCATGACCGGCCCATAAATCAGGAAACCGATAGCAATCAATGCGATATTATCGACCATGACATTTCCTGCGGGATTTTTCCAGTAAATAAGAATGGCCACCATCACCAACAACATATAAATTATCGTGGCCGGTGCTCTCCTCCCTTTAAAAACTTTATCTGATATCCACCCACAAAGCAGTGTTCCCGGTATTCCCGCATACTCATAGGCAAAATAGGCCCATCCGGCTTCCTTTACCGAAAAATCTTTGGTTTCACTCAGGAAAACCGGAGCCCAGTCGAGTATGCCATAACGTACCAGATAAACCATTACGTTGGCAACAGCAATCAACCAGAGAAACTTATTCCTGAATACATATTTGAAAAATATATCCTTGGTGGAAAATTCCTCTTCATGGCTGGCTTTATAGTCTTTCGGATAATCATCCTTGTATTTTTCAATATTGGGCAACCCGCATGACTGCGGCGTATCCCGCACAAGCAAATAGGTGATAAATGCAAAAAGCATGGCAATGGCTGCCGGAAAATAGAGCTTACTCTGCCAGTCGCCAAAAATAGCCACACCCAAAATGGCGAGCGGACCAACAAGCCCGCCTCCCACATTGTGGGCAACATTCCAAATCGACATCTTAGTACCTCTCTCCTTCACGGAAAACCAATGCACCATCACCCTGCCCGACGCGGGCCAACCCATACCCTGGAACCAGCCGTTCACAAACATGATCATAAACATCACCACTACCGACGAAGTGAGCGCCGGTATAGTTCCAAAGGTGAATATGGTAAGGCCGGAAAGAAATAAACCCAGACTCATAAAGACACGTGCGTTACTTCGATCCGAAACACCACCCATCAAAAATTTACTGAGTCCATAGGAGAGGGAAACCGCTGCGGAGATAAATCCCAGCGCCCCTCTCGAATATCCCATCTCGATAAGATCGGGCATTACCAGTGAGAAATTTTTCCTTACAAGATAATAAGCGGCATAGCCGATAAAAATACCCATAAACACCTGAAATCGAAGTCTCTTATAGGTAGGATCAATTTTTTCTTCGGCTATCAGCTCTTTGTGAGGAGGTGGTTTTAAAATACCTTTCATATTTTTCAATCTTTATAAATCAGTGCTAAAACGACTTTCGTTTTCAACTTGTCAAAACAAATATATAAAATAATTTATGAAAGGAAATAATTTTGTGCTATGGTTGTATACTCTTTCACCTGCTCTTTTTCCCAACTCTCCTCCTGATTGAGCTCCTTTGCCATAATAGCGGCTACTTCCGACGCCATCTCAATGGAAGCCTTAGCATCCATGTACAACGCTCTTACCCTGCGGGCCAGCACGTCGTCTACAGTGAGTGCCATCTCTTTCCGCACGGCCCATACAACCTCTGCCACAGTAAATTCGAGCCTTGGATGCAGTTTTTTTGCATATTCCGGATTTTCTTTTTGCAAACGTAGAATTTGCTCCTGATCACTACCATATATATAGAGATGATCATTCCTGTCGGGATGAGTCATATAGCCGTGAATCTTCAGATGCTTGGTCTTACACGGTTTATGGGCCAGCCCGTTTGTTTTCTCGGCAAGATTTATTGTCTCTTCCGCCATGATACGGTAGGTGGTCCACTTTCCTCCGGTAATGGTAACCAAGCCCGAGTCGGAAGCAAGCAACTTATGGCTACGCGATATCTCTTTTGTTTTTGTCTCTTCCGAATGCTTGGTTGGTGCAGCCAGTGGCCTGAGTCCGGCAAACACACACAAGACATCCTTACGTTGTGGTTTTTTCACCAAATATCTTCCTGCGGTCTCAAGAATAAAATCCACCTCTTCATCCAGAGGCTTCGGTTCCATTACGAACTCTTTCACCGGCGTGTCGGTCGTACCCAAAATAACCCGGTTATGCCATGGAACGCCAAACATCACCCTGCCATCGCTGGTTTTGGGCACCATAATGGCGTCGTCACTCTCTAAGAAAGAGCCGTCAACCACCACATGCACACCTTGGCTGGGACGTACCATTGGTCTCTGTGAAGGATCATCCATCTTGATGATATTATCCACAAAAATTCCGGTAGCGTTGACAATACATTTACCTTTCAATTCGAAAGTATCACCGGTCATCTTATCTTCTACCATGACACCGGTCACTTTACCGTTTTCTTTTATCAGATTAGTCACACCGGCATAATTGACGACAACGGCTCCATTTTCAACAGCAGTTTGTACTAGATTGACAGCCAACCGGGAGTCGTCGAACTGCCCATCCTGATAAGAGACCCCCCCCTTCAATCCATTCTGCTCTATCTGAGGGATATGTCTGATGACACTCTTTTTACTCATCGGTAATGAACGCCCCAATCCCATCCTTCCCGCAAGAAGGTCGTAAACGGTCAGCCCGATGGTGTAGAAAGGTTTCTCCCACCACTGATAATTACCAATGATAAAACGCTGGTTCTTTACCAAGTGAGGCGCGTTCCTCCTGAGAAATCCCCTTTCATGCAATGCTTCCCTTACCAGGGCGACATCACCTTGCTGAAGATAACGAACTCCACCATGCACTAATTTTGTACTTCGACTTGAGGTGGCTTTCGCAAAATCGGATTGTTCCAGCAACACTGTCTTATAGCCGCGTGTGGCTGCATCCACGGCAATACCCAGACCGGTAGCCCCTCCCCCTATCACGATAAAATCCCACGACGTGGCGTTTGCACTGTTTTTTAATTGATTGATATAATTTGTACGATCCATAATAAAAAGTATTTGTGCCCAAAAATAAAAGCATTTTTTTGAATTTCAAAACTTTTCGAAAGTTTTTTTGTAAAATAAAAAAGCAAAACACTCTTAAATTCGAAAGCACAATGATCGTATCTCCTAATAAAGAAGTATTATAATACTGATAAATAAAGGTTTATATTTGATTCATGTTATGGATTCACTTGATAACCTATAAACAACATTATCCGAAAAATTATCACTAATTTTTGAACAAATAGGGAGATATACAACAAATTAATTCAGACAAGCGTAACCTTGATCCCTTTATCCCGAATAATCTGCAATATATTTTGCGGTGCATTTTTATCGGTTATAATATGATTAACCCGCTCAATATCGCAGATTTTCCCAAATCCCTGTTTCCCGAATTTGGATGAATCAGCCAATACGATGACCTCTTTGGCTGCATTCAACATATATTGATTCAGATGTGCCTCGGCAATATTGCTTGTTGTCAAACCAAAGTCAATACCAATCCCGTCCACGCCAATAAACAGCTTGTTACACATCAATCCTTTTAAAAACTGCTCGCTGTAAGTTCCTATCGCAGAGGCAGAACTTTTTCGCATGTCTCCTCCCAATTGAATGATCTCCACATTGGGGTAGTAACATAACGTCAAAGAGACTTTCACCGAAGAAGTAATCACCATTAATGGCTCACTCATAGGTATCTTGCGGGCAAAAAACAACAAGGTGGTTCCTGACGCAATAATAATCCGGTCATTTTTATTCAACAGTTTGGCGGCAGCTTCAGCGATGCGCATTTTCTCATCGACCATTATCTTCTCTTTCTCATCAATATGCCGATCACCAATCAACGAACTCAAAGGACTCGCCCCCCCGTGGCTTCTCAAAAGAAGATTCTTCCTTTCAAGATCTTTCAAATCCTTTCGGATAGTAACCTCAGATACACCAAGCGCCTGACTAAAGTCTTGCACTGTGACATATCTTTTCTTTTCCAGCTCATCTAAGATGAGCCTGTATCGCTGGGTACTGTTTATTTTTTTTGTAGATGTTCTCATTATTTCAATATCATTCGCAATCTGTCCAATGGGATAAAAAATTATTTTCGGCATTTCAAATATAATAGACATTATATTGATGATGGAATAAGATAGTTGGTAATCAGATATCTAAAATCTTATTCGATATAAACTCTAATGTTCGATAAAGATCAATATTGTATTTATTATAAAGTGAAACAAAGCTACATAAAAGAATCTCGATCACAAAATAAGTACTGTAAATAATTCATAATTGATGCCATTCCTGACAAAACAGTTGCACTGATTTTGATTTACATGGCTACGATTGTGAGTATCCCAAACTTTTTTTATCTTTGCAACTTGCGTAGGTATCAATCAAAAACGTCCAATAACTCTCCGGAAAATAAAGCCAAAGGAGAGCCATTCCGCTGATTATTTTTAAATTCTCTGTTTATATGAAAAAAGTATATCTCTTTTATTGTTTCATCTTTGTTACTCTCGGTATTTTCGCACAAGACGTAAAGCCTGTAAAAAATGTAATCATGATGATTCCGGATGGCACTTCCGCAAGTGTCTATTCTGCCGCACGATGGTACAAATATTACAACGGCATGGATTACAAGCTCAACGTGGATCCCTACCTCACGGGGACTGTATCCACCTTTTCATCCAACGCCCCGATAGGAGACTCCGCGCCCACCGGGTCGACCTATGCTACCGGTGTATTACAACAGGTAGGCAATGTGGGAATCCACCCCGAGGTGTCTGACAACGATTTATTTCCGGTTGACGCTTCACGTACCTACCAACCCGCCGCCAATATTCTCGAAGCTTCCAAGATAGAAAAAAATAAAGCAGTGGGATTAGTCGTCACCTGCGAGTTTCCCCATGCGACTCCCGCCGACTTCTCCGCGCACCATTACAATCGCAATAATTATAAGGTGGTTGCCCCGCAGATAGTATATCAGAATATTGACGTGGTCTTTGCAGGGGGAAATGGTATCCTTACGGATGATATAAAAAATCATTTCTCGAAAAATGGAACAACCCTTATTCAAGACGACAAAGAGGCACTTCTTCATTTTAACGCCAACGGGAAGGTTTGGGCATTATTTGGCGAAATGGCCATGCCTTACAATATCGACAAAGATCTCGACAAGATACCGTCTCTTGCGGAAATGACAGAAAAGGCTTTGGAGCTGCTGTCGAAGAATTCGTCCGGATTTTTCCTGATGGTGGAAGGAAGCCACGTAGACTGGGCGGCACACGCCAACGACCCGGCCACCATGATCGATGAGTTCCTTGCTTTTGATGATGCGGTAGGAAAAGTGATGGAGTTTGCAGAAAAGGATGGAAATACCGCAGTGATCATTGCTTCCGACCATGGCAATAGCGGCTTCTCCATCGGCTCAAGGAGTTGTTCGGGATCTAGCAAGCTCTCCCTCGAACAACTCTTCGGGAACGTATCTAAATATAAGATGAGTACCGTGGCTTTGGAATCGGTCCTGATAAACACCAAGCCTGAAAAGATCAGAGAGACATTCAAGGAATACACCGGCATTGATCTTTCCGACGAGGAGATGGAAATGCTTCTTTCATCCAAGAATTACAAGGAGGCCGACTATACCCAGGTGGGCACCAGCAATAATCTCGCCTACAACATCGGAAAAATATTGAATTCCAAAACCTGTTTTGGATTTACCACGGGGTCGCATACGGGCGAAGAGGTGCTACTTGCCTCTTACCACCCCCAGGGAGATATCCTCAAAGGAAATGTGACAAACCGGGAATTGAACCAATATCTTCAAAAAGTTACGGGATTGGAGAGGTCGCTGCAGAAGTTATCCGACCAGATATTCGCCAAGCACGACCAAGTTTTTGCGGGCATGGATTGGTCTATCGATAAGGAGAATCCCAACTTTCCGGCACTTAAGGTGAAAAAAGGAAAAAATACCCTCGAAGTGAGAGCGTTCTCTTCTGTGGCAACATTGAACGGGAAACCATTCGACCTGGGATCCGTGACTGTATACATTGATAAAAACGACACTTTTTACCTGCCAGCCGAACTTGCAAAGAAATTATAGGTTGCCCCTCTGTCTGAAACACAAAAAATCCAACGGTTGGTGGATTTTTTGTGTTTCCACCTGACTCGTCATTATGCCTTGATTACTCCTCCCGCCTGACAACTATATCGCCTTGGAATGAGATTGATTGCCTATCGACATCGTTTATATTAAGACGGGCTGTTCCATTCTTCCATACATCCAATCTGAGAACAACAGGCCGATCCAAATCGCGTAACGTGACAACCAAATCCCAACTTCCTTTTTTCTTCCCTTCTTTCACACGATATTCAAAATCGGTGCTTGTAAAACGGTATCCCCCTTCAGTTGGACTTAAGGGTGCCCGATAGACCCGTCCATAATAGGGTAAATAGACCTTTACCGTATCGGCTGATACTTTCACATCATAATAAGGAGAAAGATAAATCGACTTATATCCGGTGGGATATGCATAAGTTGCTTTAAATGTGAAGTCGGGCATCTCCACCGCCCTTTGGATGTCTGATGCCAGCATCTCCTTTTCCACCGTCTTCTGAGAAGTTCCACAGGCATAAAAAACAAATAGCGAAAAAAGCGCGACACATCCTGAAAAACGCAAATTCTTCATCATATATTCTCATCATTCAATAAGAAACTTTTCTTATCGGGAATAACCATATAGTAAACAGAGAAATGAAGGATTTTGTTTATTATTCGTTGCTAACAGTTCATCAACATCTCCTGGAGCTCTGCCAAGTTTTCCGCAATGACATCCGGTTTCAGGTCCGATTGCTCCACTATCTCCATGGTAGTCTCTCCCGACATCACAAGGATACCAACGGCTCCCGCATTGTGTGCCATACGAACATCGGTATAGATACGGTCACCCACCATCGCCACCTCATCAGGTTGAAGTGAATAACGCTCTAAGATGCCACTTAACATCCGTGGATCGGGTTTTCCGATCACGACATCCGGTTTCCTATCCGAAGCACTTTCTATACAGGCGCAAATAGATCCGCAATCTACCAAGATAGTGGGCTTATCAGTGGGACAAACCCAATCGGGATTAGTCGCTATATAGGGAATACCTCGGCTTGCCCACCAAGAAGCCCGGCACAAACGGGAATAGACCAGCGACATATCAAAACCGACTACTAACATATCCGGCACATCATCCGCATCGTCGGCCGTAGAGACAAAACCAGCCTCTTCAAATTCACGTGTCATACTGGGAGTTCCCAGAATAAACAATCTTTTGCAGCCCGGATGATGGACTTTGATATAATCGATCGTAGCTTGGGCAGAGGTGTACATCTCCTCTTTTGTGGCTCTTATCCCAATTTTCTCCAAATGGGCGAGGTAATCGGCTGTGCTCTTCGAGGGGTTATTGGTCAGAAACGAATAGCCAATGCCATTCTCTTTTAAGAAATCGAGAAAAGGAATGGTGAAAGGGAAGAGTGTGCCTCCATTATAAATCGTTCCATCCATATCCAAAGCAAAATGCTTGATTCTCTTTAAACTCTCTTTTAACCGGGAACTTGTGCTCAGTCCCATTTTATCCATATATCTACACATAGTTGAATCGAATTAAATATTTTGCGTTTCCTCCTCGCCATATCCATCGGCTTTGGCCTTCCACATCAGCATGAAGACGAATGTACATAAAACCGCCACTCCTATCATCGCCATGAAGACATAATCCCAGCTCTTTTCAGGATTCACCTTATTGATCATATCCACGAAATAACCTACGCCCACACCCGAGACAAGGCCACTGGCATAACCAAACAACCCGGTCAGCCCGTTCGCAGTGGCCGCTCCACGGTTGGTGGCTTGGTTGGCCGCAGCAATACCTATCAGCGCCTGCGGACCATAAATGAAGAAACCGGCCATAGCCAAAGTGATGACCATTATCCAAGGAGAGACATTGATGGGCAACAACAAGAAAATAGTCATGAAAACAGCTACACCAACCATGCAAAAGAGGCAGGTCCGATGTGCCTTCCCCTTCAGGAATTTATCTGTAACCCATCCTGCCAGTAACATACCCACAATACCGAAAATCTCGAATACGGCCACCGTCCATCCTGCATGGGAGAGCGACATACCCCGGGCCTCCTTCAGGAAGGTGGGTCCCCAGTCCAATACTGCAAATCGGACAATATAGACGAAAAAGTTGGCGATTCCCAAAATCCATATCCATTTATTCCGGTAGACATATTTACGTACAAAAGCCTTGTATTCGGCAGAAGAATCCTTGCCCTTTTTATTGATCTTATGCAGTTCAGGCAAACCTACTGAAGAGGGGGTATCCCTCAGCGAGAAGAATAATCCTACGGAGCCCACTAATGCAATCACTGCGGGAATCCAAAAGCACCATCTCCATGCTCCCACATGCGCCGCCGACTCCAACACGCTCTTCATCTTTTCGGTATCACCCATGTCAACATTCAGGTTGGCTGCGATTTGCGCGACCACCTCCGGATTAGCGCTCATATTGCTGCCGAGCGTTCCCATGATATAACCACAAAGGATGGCCACCAGACTGGCTCCGATGGAGTGGGAAGTATTCCATATCGACATTTTGGTGGCCAACTCCTGCGGAGGGATCCAGTGAGTAAGCAACCGCGCCACCGGCGGAAAGCCACTTCCTTGGAATAAGTTGTTCAACACTAAAATAATGCCGAAGAATAGTACCATCGTATTGGTAAACATCGGACCACCGGTCTCTCCGGTGATCAACGAACTCAGGTCTGCCCCAAAACCGAAGGCGAAGTTGGCTATGGCACAAAGGAACAAGCCGATTGACATATGATAACGAGCATTCATCCGGTCGGCAACGATGCCGTTTAAAAAGCGGGAGACGCCATAAACAACCGTCACGAGCGTCATGATAACACCAAAACTTGTCTTAGTGATACCAAACTCAGCGCTTAATCCGGGGATCGCAAAAGAGAAATTTTTACGTACAAAATAAAAAAAGGCGTAACCTATCATCGTAGCTATCAATGTGCGGTCCTGCCAGTACTTAAATTTTTTCTGTGTATTTGTTTCCATTAGTGGTAACCATTTTAATGAGTTTCTTTTCTCGATAATGGGCAAAAATAGTATTTTATTTTTTGTTATCAAAATGTTTCGAATAAAGTCGAAAGCATAAGAATATATTTCGATTATCGACACTTTGCATTTCAGAGGAGGTTTATCATCAAAGGAAGAAGATGCGATAAATAGAGTAACAACATGAACAACAACATACCATACGCCGCATAGATATGATTTTTGGAGATAGTTCTTGAATAGAAATAAGCGTTCAGGAAGGAGATCAGCGTGAGGGAAAATAACAAAAAGAAAAAAGTCTCCTGCCAATAGAGTACCTGAAGGAATAATAGAAAAACAACCAAAAAAACCATGAACTGCATCAACGAAAGTGTGAGCGCCTTATCACGACTATATATCTTGATACTGAAGACCATATTGAATATAAAAAACAAACCGACAAACAACACCCCTCCCCACTCCAAAATAGAGAAGCGGGGAAATTCGGATACCGAAAAAGATACAATCTGCAGAAACGGCCTTATAAAACGAGGAATATCATCGAGTAGCCAATAGAGGGAAAATAACGTCATATACACCAGAAAGAGGCCAAACAAGGAGGAAACAAACGAGCGGGATTGGGGTCCCCGCATCGACCGTTCTCCAATCCACCATAAAGGCAGCAACACGAGCGCATAGATCTGAAACAGGGAAGCTACCGCAATCAGTATCGCCGCCCGAAAGGAACAAAGATAGGAGTCCGGCTTCTGGTACGAT
>JBAYRG010000037.1:0-14993 GCA_041676805.1 Proteiniphilum sp. | reverse complement strand
TGGGAAGAAGAGGTGAATTATGCAAAAGAGTTTTTAGAGGCTCGGGTACAATGGTTGGATTTTGAAATTTCAAATTGGTAGTAAAATCCGATAAAATTTAGTTACTTTGCAGGAGCACACACCAAGTATCTCCCTGTAATATTTAACACCGTAAACCAGATGCAAATGTTACTCTTTAAAAAAATCTCCATCGTATGCATAATCTCTTTTTTTGCCTTGTGTTGTTTGACAAGTTCTTCAACCGGCAAAAGCGCACAGGGAAATAGCGCTTTAGCGGCACATTCATCACCTTCGCAAATGAGGGAGATGAAATTCGAAGTATTGAAGAAGAAACTAAAAGACCCTCCGGGATCATTCCGTTCCGCACCTTTATGGGTGTGGAACACAAAGGTAACACGGAATGATATCGACAGGATGTTACAAGAACTCAAAGAGCAGGGCTTTGGAGGTGCGTTTGTTCATCCTCGCCCGGGTTTGATCAGCGACTATCTTTCGCACGAGTGGTTCGATCTCTACAAATACAGCCTTGAGATAGGGAAGAAACTGGGGTTGGATATCTGGATTTATGACGAGAATTCCTATCCCAGCGGGTTTGCCGGTGGACATGTGCCGGCGCAAATGCCAGAATCATATAATCAGGGGCAAGGGTTGAATCCCGAAAAAAAAGAAATACTCCCTGAAAATGCGGATGAATATTTCCTTTGCCTGAAAAAAGAAGACAACTCATTTATTGACATTGGTTCGAATCTGGATCAATACAAAAACACCAAAGGAGAATATTGGCTCTATAAAAAGACTTTTTACGGACGTACCGCCTGGTATGGAGGTTATTCATACGTAGATTTGTTATATCCCGGAGTCACTGAAAAATTTATAGAAGTAACCATGTCGGGATACGAAAAACATCTGGGCGAAAAACTGGGTTCGGAAATCAAGGGCATCTTTACCGATGAACCCAATGTGTCAAGTCCCGGCGGCATGCGTTGGACTCCCGATCTCTTCGATCTCTTTCAAAAACAATGGGGCTATGACCTGAAAAATGTACTCCCTTTGCTCGGTGAAACGGAAGAGAACTGGAAACAGGTTCGCCATAACTATATGGAAACATTGACCCAGATGTTTATCGACCGTTGGTCTAAGCCCTGGCACGATTACTGTGAAGAGAGGGGAATGTACTGGACAGGCCATTATTGGGAACACGGATGGCCGGACATGTCGCACGGAGGCGATAACATGGCTATGTATGCATGGCACCAGATGCCAGCCATTGACATGTTATTCAACCAGTTCAATGATTCTCATCCCCAGGCTCAGTTCGGTAATATAAGGTCGGTGAAGGAACTGAGCAGTGTGGCCAACCAAATGGGATATGTACGCACACTCAGTGAAACCTACGGCGGTGGAGGATGGGATGTTACATTCGAGGACCTGAAAAGGTTGGGCGATTGGGAATATGTCCTTGGCGTGAATTTCATGAACCAGCACTTGTCGCATATGACCATCACCGGTGCGCGAAAATATGACTATCCACCAGTATTTACCTCCATTTCACCCTGGTGGTCGAACTACAAATCACAAAATGATTATTTCGCACGCCTGTCGATGCTATTGAGCCAGGGAGAGCAGCGCTATGATATCCTTGTATTAGAGCCAACCACTACCGCCTGGCTCTACTACTCATATATCAAGGGACATCCCAAAACAATGGAGATCGGCGTCAATTTCCAGCATTTCGTCACCCAACTTGAAAAAAGCCAGGTGGAGTATGATCTCGCTTCAGAGAATATCATAAAAGACCAGGGTAAAATCAGTCAAAATAATTTTGTTGTAGGGAAAAGAGCCTACAAAAAGGTGGTCATTCCACCCATGACCGAAAACCTGAATGCTGTAACCTTCCGGTTATTACAACAGTTTGTGGATACAGGCGGAATATTAATTGCATTTTCTACCCCCTCTCTAATAGATGGAAAAGAAAGCCCGGAATTGAAGCAGTTCTTCACTGGAAACGCATCGTTGATACAAACATACACGGAAGATATGACAACACAGGCTATAGCAGAATCGTTACAAAGCAATAAGGTCCGTTTTAATAACATATCGGGCAACGACCTCTATCATCACAGGCGAAGTTACGATGACGGTGAATTGCTCTTTCTCGTGAATTCATCCCTGACAGAAACCGCCCAGGGAAAGATATCGGTGGAAGGCAAATCATTGATTGAAGTTGATGGAATGTCGGGTGACATTTTCACTTATCCATATACACTACAAGGAGAGTCTATGGAAGCCGAATTTGTTTTGCCACCTGCCGCAAGCCTTATCTTGTTCAGTGCAACATCAAAGGAATCCAATTATCCGTCAAGATATCAAGCTGTTGAAGGGATACCCCTCAAGGCCAGCGGACAGTTGGAGATCCAAAGGGAACAGGACAATGTGCTCAATATCGATTTTTGCAACCTGATCATCGATGGCGACTCCATAAAGAACGGTAACGGTGATAAAGATCTCTATACCGTGGAAGCAGCGATCCTTCTTTACAGGCATTTCGGCATGAATAACCCCTGGAATTCCGCTATTCAATACCGCCAGACAATCGTAGAGAGAGACACTTTCAAAACCGGCGATATAAAAGTACAGTACCACTTCACTGTGGCCGGGAATATCGATAAAAGAAATATCAGGTTAGTGGCGGAGCAGCCGGATATCTGGAAAGTAAAGATAAACGGTCGTCCAATGTCGACCGATCCGCAACAAAGATGGTTGGATTCCCGCTTTGGGGTGTACGAAATAGGGAGATATGTCGAAACGGGCATGAACACCGTGGAACTAAGTGTGAGTCCGATGAGTATATATGCAGAGATCGCACCGGTATACCTATTGGGTAATTTCTCACTGCAATCGGCAGATAAGGGATGGATTATACAAAGACCTGCGGACAAACTGAAACTGGGTAGTTGGAAAACACAGGGGCAGCCTTATTATTCATGGGATGTGTCTTACGGCAGAAGCTACAAAATAGATGACACTTCCGCCCGTTATACACTTCAGTTGAAAGAATGGAACGGAACATTGTCGGAGGTGTATGTGAACGGAAAGAAAGCCGGAATAATTGCCTACAAGCCCTATCAATTCGACCTGACGCCTTATCTGAAGAAAGGTAATAACAAGGTAGAAGTCAGGGTGGTCGGCAGCCTGAAGAATTTATTAGGGCCTCATTATAACCGCGACAAAGGTATTGCCGGCCCAGGGCATTGGAATGGCGTACACAAACAAAACGCAGGGAAGGATTACAATTTACTCGATTATGGATTAATGGAAGATTTTATTATCTTGCAATCGGGATCACATTAAAAACCGGGTTCTGGAAAGAAGATCAATTTGATTGAATGGAAAAGGACTATATTCAAATGATTTTTAAGGACGAAAAATTAGTCAAAACGAAAAATGTGGCCAATAATGTAAGAAAAGTATCGTTTGTGATACGAAGAGGTGAGAATAACAAAAAAATAGGTGAAATACTAGAAGCTTACAACCTCGTTTTCAGTTATATTTAGGATTAAACAGGTAAAAGAAAAGGCGACATTGATAATAGTAAAAAGGGATGAATAAAATAAAAAACAGGCAAAAAACCGGGATTTTTATTTTCCCGATTTTGATTCTTTTATGCCATACTATTTGCGCATGTTCTGTTCTTGACAGAATGAACTCTCCATCTTTTAAGGAATACGAATATAACATTAAGAATATTCTTGGATATGGCCCGGTAAACCATTGGGCTTCACAAGATTTTGAAAAGTGGCTGGATGCTCAAGTAAGGAACAATGTTAATTGGGTTACAATTGAATTTTTCTGTTGGAATTCTCACCAGGAAGACCGAAGCCATTACTATGAGAATCCGGATGACCTGAAGAAACCCTACCAAAAGCTGGTGAAGGAATGTCGGAAACGTAATATCGTTCTCATGGTTTCCATCGTCAACGATAATAAAGGCTCCGGAAAATATGGCGATGACAGAAAGGGGTTGTCATATTACAAATCACAAATAAGAAGAGGGCGAGAGATTGTATTGGAAGAAGGCCCCGAGGGAGTCGTAATTCAGCCAGTTGCAGAGACTCAAACAAAAGAAGGAGAAGTTTTTGAATCTGAAACGATTGATCTTGCCCATCAAAAAGGATTTAAAACATGTTGGAATAATAATTCACGTCCCACAAACTCAAACGGATGTACATATTTTGCATACCATCCTTCATCAACATCCGATATCGGAGTGGAAGGAGGAATTATAGTGGTGGATCACGGACAAATCTTAAGGGAATTGAGCAAAAACGGCAAGAATGTTTTCGGCCCTTATGATCCGATAAAAGTTTCAAGTTATGCGGCAAAAGTATATACTGGGCAAAGGGGATTCGTGCATTATGGATTTGGGGATGACCAAGTAGATTTTGACATCATAAAAGCGCTTGGTTCTATAACTAAAAAAATAAGATGAACCAATTGCTGTTCCGGGCAATTATTCTTGTATCAATCATAGAGATAAGCTGTGGTGAAAACCGATTGTCCGAAAAAATGTGTACTTTTGTTCATGGTAGTCTTTTGATTGTCATCAATACAAAGCTACAATTATTAGTACGACGGGCAAACTCAAATTTGCTCGCATACTTCTTTTAAAAAGTTTTTATCAGACAACAGTGATTTCATTCAAAGACAATGAGAAAAAAAATCGGTTGGATCATAGCTTGCGTTTGCTCCGCAGTAATGTTGCACGCGCAAATAGGCGTGGACAAAACAGGTAGATACCTGATCACGAAAGAAGATGACAAACCTTTTTTCTGGCTGGGTGACACGGCGTGGGAGCTGTTTCACAGATTGAACCGTGAAGAGATAACCCATTATCTGAAAACCCGGAAAAAGCAAGGATTCAATGTCATCATGGCGGTTGTGTTAGCCGAACATAACGGGATTAAACAACCAAACTACTATGGCGATATACCGTTCCGAGACCTCGAAGCACTGGAATGGGACGTGACAAAGGGAAACGACCCGAACCATCCCGATGAATATGACTACTGGGATCATATTGATTTTGCACTATCGGAGGCAAAAAAAAGAAACCTCTATATGGCGCTGTTACCCACGTGGGGAAGCAATGTGGCTCAATTAGGAGCAAGTCCTGTACTTTTTTCCAATGAAGAAAAGGCATATAGATACACTAGAAAATTAGCGGAACGATACAAAAACAATGACCATATTATCTGGATTTTGGGTGGAGACAGACCTCCCGTATACGAAAAAGAAGGGAAGCATATCGATGACCGCCCCATATGGAGAGCCATGGCGCATGCTATTGAAGATGTCTGTGGAAAAGATGCCTTTATCACCTATCATCCAAGTTGGCCTGAAACATCCACCTATCTGAATGATGAGGAGTGGCTCGATATGCATGCTTTACAAAGCGGACACGGCAGTCGCCACGCAAAGCCATGGGAAATTATAGCGAATGACCTGAAGAAAAACCCCAAGCGACCGGTCATGGATTTGGAACCGTGCTACGAGGACCATCCGGTGAACCCATGGGACCATAAATGGACACGCGCGGAACGGGGCTACTTTAACGATTACGATGTGAGGGCACGCATATACAGGGGGGTATTCGCAGGAGGTTGCGGAGCGGTGTACGGGCACCATCAAGTATGGCAGTTTCTTGATACAGCCAGAAATCCCCCCATCTGGGTGGGCGATACCATTATCGGGTGGCAGAAAGCACTCACTGCCGAAGCGGCAAACCATATCCACCACCTGAAAGCACTGATGCTCTCCCGACCCGATTTCGATCGAATCGAAGACAACAGTCTGGTAGTATCAAACCCCGGAAATGATTATACCGACAGGATTGTTGCCACACGCAATCGGAAAGGAACCTATGCCATGATTTATCTGCCACAACCCAGAGAAATAAAAGTCGATTTAGACAGACTGGGAGAAGGAAAAAAGAGAATATCATGGTTTAACCCGGTAACCGGTAAATATAAAAAAATCTCCAGGAGGTACAGCAATGGAGTCATTGACTTAAAGCCTCCAAAAGCCGGACAAGAAGATTGGGTTATGGTCATCGACCTGTTGTAGCTTAATTGTTCAATCAATTATATTTTACTTGTTATGGAGCTCCTGTAGAACCGGTGGTCTTTGAAACACTTTACAACTTAGAGAGTTCGGGGCGTAAACGAATAGATTAGCATGTCCAAGATAATGAGGATAAATAGGTATACATATAATTCCATTAATTATGAAACGAGCATGATAATTGTTATCACACAAGAACGTTTTCGTTAAGCGAATACAGATGAAAAACTTGTTTTTACTATGTTGAGCGTAGAAAACGACTAACTTCAGTGAAGATGATTAAAAGCGAGTTGCATATGAAACATTTGAAAATCAATAATTTTAATCTTATGAGGAAAATTGAAATTCGTATTGGATTACTGATGGTGATCGGTTTTATTTGGGGAAATATCTTCGAAACACAATCACAGGTAGTAGAAAAGGGAGTGAAAGATGACTATTACGTGGCGGCATACATCTGGCCATCGTGTCACGACGATCCATTGGCAAGGAAGAAGTTATGGTCGGAAGGGATCGGTGAATGGGAAGTGATAAAAAAGGGAAATCCCAGGTATGAAGGCCATTATCAACCACGACAACCGTTGTGGGGATATGAGTTGGATAACGATCCGAAGGTAGTTGAACGCTGGATAGATGTGGCCGTTGATCATGGTGTGAATCTGTTTGTGTATGACTGGTATTGGTATGAGGAGGGACCCTATCTGGAGAGCGCCTTGAATGATGGGTTTCTGAAAGCCCGGAACAATAACAAAATGCAGTTCTACATCATGTGGGCCAACCATGATGTAAAACACAACTATTGGAATTATCACCGTTATGGTGACGACGGCTCCATCTTATGGGATGCCAAGGTCGATTGGAAAAATTATAAGATCATCGTAGAGAGGGTGATCAATCAATATTTTAAGCAACCCAACTACTTTAAGATTAATGGTGAGCCTGTCTTCTCCATTTTCAGCATCGACAAATTGAAAGAAAGTTTCGGTGGCAGTCTGGAAGAGACACGGAAAGCGCTCGATTATTTCAGGGAGGAGGTGAAAAAAGCCGGGTTCCCCGGGCTTCATATCCAGTGGAATCAGGGTGGAGGATCGCTTATGTCGGCGGAGAGGGCCCAAGAATTTAAAAAAAGTGTAGAGACAATGGGATTTAATAGCATCGCCATGTATAATATGGGAGGGATGAATGAAGATTACCTGGTGTACGGGGCCAATTCAATCAAGATAAGGGAGCAAATGGACCAAATTCTGGATGTCCCCGTCTTCCCATGTGTCTCAATCGGATGGGACGACACGCCTCGATTTCCGGCAAAAGGGATAAAAGATACAGTACATCACCATAATACACCCCGAAGTTTTGCCACCTTGCTTGCAAAAGCAAAAGAATATGCCGACCAACATCCCGGACAGACAAAACTGATCACAATCAATGCCTGGAACGAATGGGTAGAAGGTAGCTACCTGTTACCGGATATGCTACATGGTTTTGATTACTTAGAAGCGGTGAAAGATGTTTTCATCGACAAAAAATATGACCGGTATTGATCAATTCATAAGAGATCGCTATGAAAAATTTATTGTCAATCCTACTTCTATTGGCCAGTGCTTCTCTTCTCCTGGATTGCTCCGTCTCACATTCTCAAAGGGATAGAAACAGCAATCCGGACAAAGAGATATTCAGGAAACCCGGTAAAGTACATTATCCCGAGACATGGTTCCACTTTATCGGGGGTAATGTATCAAAGGAAGGTATAACGGCGGATCTGGAAGCCATTGCCGCAGCCGGCATCTCAGGTATCCAGCTGTTCCATGGACAGTTCGGGGGTGAATGGCCGGGGGTATCCCCTCAAATCAAGGCATTGAGTGAATCGTGGGACGACCTTATCGTCTGGACGGCCGAAGAATGTAAGCGGTTAGACCTGAAATTTACCATGCAAAACTGTCCCGGCTGGTCGTATGCCGGAGGACCATGGATAGAGCCGGAGAACTCCATGCGGCATCTGGTACGTTCACGTACTGACATAGAGGGCGGACAAATGGTAAACATCCAACTGGAAATGCCTCAACCCAGCAAAGAGGATTGGCGCAATTATCAGGATCTTTTTGTGATCGCCTTCCCCACACCGGAAGGGGACACTGGTGCAAGGTTAATCCCTGCTCACGTACAGAGCAACCGGACTGATTTGTCATGGAAAGAGTGTCTGGTGGAACAAAAGCGACTGGTGTTATCTCCCTCCTTGCAGGAACCCACCAGCATCGATATCGAATTCGACAAAGAGACAACCATCCGCACCGTGGAGTTTCCTCCGGTGAACTCATTCTCCCATGCATGGAGCTATTCACCGGATATTAAGGTGGCCATTTATGCCAGAACCGGTGATGGGATGAAGCAGGTTGCCCGGTTAGAGATGCCGCCCGGAAGCTGGCAGGACGACAAGCCCATCTCCATTGCCTGCGAGGAGGAGACAGCAAAATCCTACCGGGTAGAGATCTCCAACCTGCACGACATGGCAATCTCCTATATCAACTTCTACTCCGCCTCCCGACAGCAGAACTGGGAGTCGGAAGCAGCATGGACACTCAGAAGGATTGTACGGGAAGATTACCCCAAACAGTCACCCTCTACTTGGGTGGATCCCTCCGCAATCATGAATATCACCGACAAGATGGACCCTTTGGGGGAATTAACATGGGATGCTCCCCAAGGGAAATGGACTCTCCTCCGGATAGGACATGTAAACACCGGGATGAAAAACGGACCGGCTCCTCCCGAGGCCACCGGGTGGGAAGCCAACAAACTCGATGTATCAGGAGCCAGGGCTAACTTCGAGGGATACATAGGCCGGTTGCTGGCAGACAACAGCAGCCTGAAAAACGGATTACTGGACGGCATACTGATAGACAGTTGGGAGTGCAAGACCCAGACATGGACGGCCGGGCTGGACGACACCTTCCGAAAAAAATGGGATTACTCCCTCTTCTCTATGTTTCCCGCCATCTTCGGCTATGTGGTAGAGGATCCTGAAACCACCGCCCGTTTTCTGAGGGACTGGAGGGTTACCCTGAATGACCTGCTGGTAAAGAATTTTTTCGGCGAGATGGGCAGAATCGCACGTGAAAACGGCTTGAAAATATCCTTCGAAACAGCATCCGGAGATGTTTTCCCAGGGGATATCCTCGAATATTACAAATATGCCGATGTACCGATGTGTGAATTTTGGCACCCGAGGCAAGATTCCTATGTCGGCAGCTTCGAATTCAAGCCTGTAAAACCCTGCGTGTCGGCAAGTCGTATATATGGTAAGGGGAGGACAGCCGCCGAAGCATTTACCTCCTTCAATCTGACATGGAATGAACATCCACGGTTCCTGAAAGAAATAGCAGATGAACATCTGGCGCAGGGAGTAACCCATCTGGTATTCCATACCTACACCCATAATCCCCGCACAGACTTTTTGCCTCCCAGCACTTCTTTCGGTTCTGGAATAGGAACTCCTTTCCTTCGTTTGCAGACATGGTGGGGAGATATGCCGCATTTTACGGATTACCTGGCAAGATGCAACTACATGCTCGAAAACGGAAATCCGGTATCGGACGTGTTGATGTATCTGGGGGACGAACAGAACCACAAGCCGCAACAGTCGCTGGAATTTCCGGAAGGATATGCGTATGACTATTGCAACCCGGACGTGTTACTGAACCGCTTGTCGGTCAAAAACGGACAACTGGTCACACCCGAAGGGATTGCATACCGTGTACTGTGGTTATATGACTGCAAGAGGATGTTACCCGAAACATTGGAAAAAATTCTCTCCTTTGTACGACAAGGTGTAACCGTTGTAGGCGAACCGCCTACAGGTATCGCGACTCTGAGTGGAGGAAAAACGAGAGAGACCCGTTTTCAAAAGGCAGTCAAAGCGCTGTGGGGAGATGGTAGCCAAAGCGTTCGTAATGTGGGGAAAGGAAAGGTCTATTCCGGACAAATCGAAAACGTGTTGTTTTCAGAAAAAATTCAACCCGATATTGATGTCAAATACTCCGATGTGCGCTGGTTGCACCGGAAAACAGACGAATCCGACTTTTATTTCCTCTCCACCCCGGTAGAAAAAGGATATAAGGGTACTGTCTCATTCCGTGCCAAGGGGAATGCAGAGGTATGGAACCCGCTGACGGGTGAGACTGCAGGTGTGGTATCCAAGATGACGGAAGAGGGATACACGCAGGTTGAGTTGGATCTTTCGGCCGGCACCTCCTGCTTTGTAGTTTTTAACGGAAATCCCACTCCTGCGGAGAATCCGTTGAATACCACAGTGAAGATGGAAATTCAAAATGGCTGGGAACTCTCTTTCCCTGCCGGATGGGGGATAGAGCCGTCGCCTGTCAAGATCGACGGGTTGATGGCATGGAAGGATATCCCGTCACTAAGTACAGAGGGTAAAGCCTTCTCGGGTACGGCTGTTTATCATACTACGTTTCATATGGATGGTATAGCAGATAATACCCGGTACTTACTTGATCTGGGTCAAGTGGAGATGATCGCCAAAGTCGGCCTGAACGGCTCGGAGGTAGCCACCCAATGGACCTATCCTTACCGGATGGATATCACCCCATACCTGCAACCGGGAGAAAACAAGCTGGAAGTAACCGTGACCAGCACATGGTTCAACCGGCTAGTCTATGATGCCGGATTACCAGAGCCACAGAGAAAAACCTGGACGATCAATGGCCCTAAAGCCGAATCGCCCCTAAAAGAATATGGATTGTTAGGACCGGTAACCATTACCGCAAGAACAAACATAAACCACTGAATGATAACTCAATAAAAACTCATCATCATGATATCAAAAGGAAAATATTTTCCATTGACAATCGTCAGTATCATCCTGATACTTATTGCAGGATGCACGCATTCCCTAAAATTATCCATATCGGATCTGACCTGTGAAAGCTTAAAAGATCCCCTGGGAGTTAATACCCTCCACCCCCGGTTCAGTTGGAAAAACAGCTCCGGCCGGCAGGGAACAACCCAAACAGCCTTCCAGATTTTAGTGGCTGACGACATAAAAAAACTGAATGAAAAAGAGGCCAATCTATGGAATTCCGGGAAAACGGCTTCATCCTCCAATATATGGGTTGAATATGCCGGAGAACCGCTCCAGTCAGGACAACTCCTTTTCTGGAAAGTACGGGCCTGGGACGAGAAGGGGGATCTATCTTCATGGAGCTCTCCTGCCCGGTCCGGTATAGGGCTACTTGATAAAAGCGATTGGACTGCTTCCTATATCGGATATCCGTCTGAAAAGCGTTTTCACAGCTCTCCCCAGCTGAGAAAAACATTTTCTCTCGATAGGGCGTATAAAAAAGGAATATACCTCTTGCATGTCAACTCACTGGGATACCACGAAATATATATGAACGGAAAAAAAGTGAGTGATGATGTGCTCTCGCCGGCAGTATCCCAGTTCAATAAACGCTCTCAGATTGTGACATACGATGTGACTCCTTTCCTGAAAGCGGGTAACAACGACCTGGTCATCTGGCTGGGGAGCGGCTGGTACACCGAAGGGTTGCCGGGAGTGGTAGGGAATGGCCCTGTGGTGAGGGCACAGATGGAGCAGCTTTATCAGGGAACCAAAGAGACAATAGTATATACTGACAGTTCATGGAAAGGGAGAGAGAGTGAATATGCCTCTTTCAACGACCACCATTGGGGTTACGGTGGAGAGACAATTACCGCCAACCAGGAAACACGCGGTAAGGTTTTTAAGAAGCCGGATGAATTAAGTTGGGAAAGCGTCGTGACCGTGGAAATTCCAATGCATCAGGCAACCCCCCAGGCCGTAGAACCGAACAGGATCAGGGAGACGATACATCCGGCAAAGATAGAGAAACTCAACGACTCTGTCCTGCTGGTGGATATGGGTAAAGGAATCACCGGATGGTTCGACATCACCTTCCCGCCCCTTGAGGAGGGAACACAAATCACCATGGTGTACGCCGATCATCTGAATACAAATGGGGATCTTCCCAATCAGAATCAAGTAGACAAATATATCGCATCAGGTAGCGGAACCGAATCATTTATCAACAAGTTCAATTACCGGTCATTCCAATATGTAAAGATATCCAACCTGAAGCAGGCACCCCGGTTAACAGATATAAAAGGACACCTTATCCATACCGATTTTGAAACTGCGTCCTCATTCGAATGTTCGGATGAGGATATGAATCGCATCCACAACATGGTGGCTTACACTCTCCGTTGCCTGAGTATTGGCGGATACCTGGTAGATTGCTCCCATCTGGAAAGATTGGGGTACGGAGGAGACGGGAACGCGTCTACCCCAACGGCTCAAACAATGTTTAATCTGGCGCCACTCTACAACAACTGGCTTCAGGCATGGGCGGATGTAATACGCGAAGACGGGGGCATGCCCCATACCGCCCCGAATCCGTTCTCCGCAGGTGGAGGCCCTTACTGGTGTGGATTCATTATCTCGGCATCATGGAACACATACCAGCATTACGGAGATCAACACATATTGGAAAAATATTATCCCGTGATGCAACAATGGCTCGGATACGTGGATGCGCACAGTGTGGATGGATTATTAAAAAAATGGCCTAACACCAACTACAGGAACTGGTATCTCGGGGACTGGGCCACTCCGGAAGGAGTCGGCAACCCCGACCATATCGATGAACGGTCGGTAGACCTGGTCAACAACTGTTACCTCTCCTACTGTTTCAACCAGATGATGAACATAGCCTTGGTACTGGGTAAAGGATCGGAGGAAGCAAGTTATTACCTCCAGAAGAGAGATGCGCTCAGAGGTAAAATATACGAGACTTTTTATGATGAGGAAGAGGGTATCTATGCCACCGGCTCCCAAATCGACATGATCTTCCCGATGCTTGTCGGAGCCATTCCCGAAGAATTGAGGGAAAAGGTGACAGACAAACTGATAGAGCGTACCACCAACGAATTTGGAGGTCATCTCAATACAGGCCTTGTCGGAATCCCGGTCATGATGGAATGGGCTGTATGGAATCATCAAGCTGATTTTATCTACTCCATGTTGAAAAAAAGAAGCTATCCCGGTTATTTATATATGCTGGATCAGGGTGCTACCGCCACATGGGAGCATTGGAACGGGGAGAGAAGCCGGATCCATAACTGTTTCAACGGTGTGGGACAATGGTTTTACCAAGCTATCGGCGGTATTCGGATGAATCCGGGAATGACGGCATACAGCGAATTTCTGGTCGACCCGCAAATCCCGGAAGGGATTACCTGGGCTAAAACAACCCAGATGACACCCTACGGGAAGATAGCGGTTCATTGGGAACTCCATGACAAGAAAATGACCATGGAAGTAGAGGTTCCGGTCGGTTCAACCGCAAGGCTTATTCCTCCCAAAGGCACCATAGCTATACAGGTGGATAATAAACCTATTCCGGTTTCAAACGATCCTCTTTTTCTGGATAGCGGAAAATATTTCGTGAATTATTCTTTGTGAAAATATCAGATACTATAATATCCATTGCATTTCACCTTTTGGTAAATCACCAAAAGGTGAAATCCCAACTTAATGATTAATTTACTATGAGGTACATAAAAGAAGTAGAATCAGGATTTTATAGAACGGTATAACAGAAAAATAGAATTGGTTGATCCCGCATTGGAATTGTGGCTCAAAAAAGAAGTGCTTTAACTAAGACAAATTACAATAGCCAATACGACTGCGCCATGTCAAATATCTTAGTCCTTATATCATTACAAATAACTTACAAAATAGAAATAATGTTTTAACTTTGTAAGATTGAGTGCGACTTCATGTGCCGAAATTAAATAACAATATCATTATATACAAAAACAACATGTCATTATTAAACCTGTCAACCATTCCACACAAGTTTCTAAAGCCGGGAATTTTAATTATCCTACTCATTTCTGTGATGTGTAGTTGTAATATAGTATACGGAAATAATCCCCATTCTCTCAGGGTCGTAAAACTTACCTGTGACTATCAACAAGAATCCCTATTGGTTTCCGAAAAACCTCACTTCGGATGGCAACTGCAATCCGACAAGCAGGGAGTAGATCAGTCTGCTTATGCCATAGAGGTGTATGCCCGTGTCAAAAGAAAAAACGTGAAAATATGGGATTCGGGAAAAGTAGAATCCAATCAGAACCAACGGTTGCAATATAGAGGGTCTCAAATACTGGAACCTGGAGCAGAATATCTATGGAGAGTCAAGGTATGGGACTCCGATAATAACGCTTCACAATGGAGTGAAATGAACAAATTCCGAATAGCGCCATCGTATCCGCAATTACAAGCCAAATGGATCGGGGCGATCGACAGAAAAGATGCCAGTATCCCGGAAGGGAGGAATTACCATGGATTGTCCATCTCCTCGGCGGCAGGGGAAAAGTGGCAAAACAGCCATCCACTTTCCAGGAGGAGTATCTACCTGAGGAAAGAGTTCTCAACCGACAGGAAGATTAAGGATGCGATCATCTATATCAGCGGATTGGGCCATTATGAGCTGACGGTGAACGGTGAAAAAGTGGGAAATTCACAATTTGACCCGATGTGGAGTGATTACGACAAGACCATCTATTACAACGCCTACGATATTACCAATGCCCTGCAACGCAACAATGCGATCGGGGTACTTCTGGGGAACGGATTTTTTAACCAGCAGGGTGGACGGTATGTGAAGTTCCAAGTGAGTTTTGGGCCTCCTACCCTCTTTTTCAAACTCCGTATAACCTATAAGGATGGTACAGAACAAGAAATCAGCTCGGATGGAAGCTGGAGATATGCCCCCAGCCCCATTCTCTTCAACGATATGTTTGGCGGTGAAGAT